>JADFCW010000002.1 GCA_017161705.1 Candidatus Sumerlaeota bacterium
GCCCGGGCAACCTCTGCACTGCCTGCCACATGCCGATGACTGAATTTGCCCTGATGCGCCGCAGCGACCACTCGATGCTTCCGCCAACGCCGGCGGCCACGTTGCGCTTCAAATCGCCCAACGCCTGCAATCTGCCCGCCTGTCACGCCGACAAGGATGCCGCGTGGTCGGACCACTATGTGCGCCAGTGGCACGCAAAAGATTATCAGGCGCCTGTGCTGCACCGCGCCGACCTCATCGAGGCCGCCCGCAAACGCGACTGGTCGCGCCTGCCCGACATCCTCGACTACTGGAAGTCGCCCGATCGCGAGGAAATCGTCACGGTTTCCCTCATCCGATTGACCCATACTTGCGACGACGAAGCCAAGTGGCCCGCTCTTCTTGCTCTGTTGGACGATCCATCGCCGCTGGTCCGCGCCTCGGCTGTCACCGCGCTCGAACCGCGCCCGGCGCCCGAAGTCCGCCGTGCGCTTCTGCGCGCCACTCGCGACGACTATCGCATTGTCCGCATCTTTGCCGCCGCCGCACTGGCTGCCCTCCCCCGCGAAGAACTCGACCCCAAAGACCTCGACAGTCTCGACCGCGCCACGGCCGAATACGAGGCGATGCTGCACAACCGCCAGGATGACTGGGCTTCGCACTACAATCTTGGCAACTACTACGCCGACCGCGGCGAACCGCAGCGCGCCCTCGAAGCCTTCGCCGCCGCCCTGCGCCTCGACCCCGCGCGCGTCCCGCCGCTGGTCAATGCCTCGATGATTCATGCGCGGCAGGGCGACAATGCGCAGGCCGAATCCCTGCTTCGAAAAGCCCTCGCTCTCGAACCCGAAAACGCCGAGGCCAACTTCAACCTCGGCCTGCTTCTGGCCGAGCAGGGAAAGAGCGATGCTGCTATGGCGTGCCTGCGAACGGCGTTCAAGAGCGACCCGACACTGGCGCCCGCCGCCTACAATCTCGCCGTGCTCCTGTCGAAATCGGCGCCCGCCGAATCTCTCGACTGGTGCCGCAAAGCCGCCGCGCTTCGCCCTGGCGACCCCCGCTACGCTTACACGCTCGCGTTTTATCTCAACGAGCAAGGCAACCGCCGCGAGGCCGAGACCGTGCTGCGCGGTCTGATCCGGCGCCACCCCGCCTATCCCGATGCCTACTTCCTGCTTGCTGCGCTGTACGAGGAGCAGGCGCGGATCGCCGAGGCGCTCGACATTTACAACCGAGCCCTGGCTGCGCTTTCCCTGTCGGGTGCCGAACGCGCGCAATTGGAATATAAAATCCGCACGCTTCGCGCCCGCGAAAACCGGCTTAAGCCTTGACGGACGGCGCCGCGCTGTTTTCAATCCATACCCGCGAACGCTCGACGCCCGCACTTCCTCTCTGTCCCATGCAGGCGTTCAGATAACACACCGGAAAGGCGCATCCATGAGACGCCGCCCCGTCCTTCTTCCTGCAGTGCTCCTGCTCGCCTGTGCAGTTCCCCGGCTTCCGGCCGCTTCTCCCCCCGCCTCGTTCACATGGAAAAATCCCATCGTGACCGGTCCGGATTGGATTCGCGATGCTTTCATCATCCGCGTCGGTGACCGCTACTATCTCACCGGTACGCGGGTCATTCTCTCGGAAAAGGAAAACACACGGCGCTGGCCGGGCTTCTTCCTATGGTCCTCTGACGATCTGCTCCACTGGAAGGAAGAAGGGCTCCTGATCCGCAACGAGCAGATCCGCTGGTCCGACCGCAATTTCTGGGCTCCCGAAATCCGCTGGCACCCCCGCAGGAAAAAGTTCTACCTCTGTTTCAATGCCAATCAGGCGAAGGGAAACGAGCGGCTTCGTATGGGGATGGGTCTTGCCGTCGCCGACGCTGTGACCGGCCCTTATACGCTTCTCACCCCCGATGCCCCGATCACCGACAACAACGACGCCAGCCTGTTCTTCGATGACGACGGCCGCGATTACGTGGTGCAAACAGGTTTCAACCTTGCCGAGATTGATCTGGACAACGCCCGGTTGCTTTCCCCCAAGCGTAAGATCCTTGCCGGCGGCCCGCCCGGCTCGTGGGACGCTGCCGCCGCCATCAACGAAGGCCCTGTCCTGCTCAAGATCAACGGCACCTACTATTACTTCTGGTCGTGCACCGGCTGGGGCTATTTTGTCGGCTACGCCACAGCCAAGACTGTATGGGGACCCTACAGCAAGGCGGCCCACAATCCCATCTGGGGCGCCGCACAACCCAAGTGGCGCGAGGCCGCCGGCCAGCCTGCCGACCTGCCCTTTACCGAGGTCGGCCACGGCACGCCGTTCATCGGCCCCGACGGACGGCTCTGGATTTCCGGCCACGGCCACGTCTTACAGGGCGGCGCACCTTATCCCTACAATGCGCCACGTATCTGTTTCGATCCGTTGCATGGCAATCCGGACACCGGCGAGTTCCGCGCACAACTTTCCTGGACTACTCAAACCATCCACTATGATCCGGCCAGTCCGGCAATCCGCCGTGCGGCTGCCGAGCCGCTCGGCAGTATCCTTTCCGACTATGGAGGCAAGAGTACACCATGAAGACCCGCATCGCTCTCGCAGCGCTCCTTGCGCTGATCCTGACGAGCGCGCCCCAGGCCGCCCCGCTCGAAGCCAACCGACCCAACATTGTTTTTTTCGTCGCCGACGACCTTGGCTACGGCGACCTCGGTTGCTATGGTCAAACCCAAATCCGCACCCCCAACATTGACCGCATGGCCGCCGAGGGTATGCGCTTCACGGCCCACTACTCCGGCAACAATGTCTGCGCTCCCTCCCGCTGTGTGCTGATGACCGGTCTCCATCCGGGCCACGCCTACATCCGCAACAACCGTCAGGCGCAGGGCTTCGACGAGGGCCAGGAGCCCGTCCCGCCCAACTCGCTTACCCTACCTCTCACGCTGAAAAAACTTGGCTACACCACCGGCGCATTCGGCAAGTGGGGCCTCGGTCCCTTCGGCAGCACGGGTGACCCGCTCAAGCAGGGGATTGATCGCTTCTTCGGCTTCAACTGCCAGGCTGTCGCTCACAATTATTATCCCACGCATCTCTGGGACAACGACCAGCGCATCGCTTTGAACAATCCGAAGTTCTCCGCCCATCAAAAGTTTCCCGAAGGCGCCGACCCCAATGACCCGAAAAGCTACGCCCAATTCAGCGGCAAGGACTACGCCCCCGACCGCATCGGTGAACAGGCTCTGAAGTTCATTCGCGATAATAAAGACCGCCCTTTTTTCCTTTACTATCCGACAATTGTTCCCCACCTGGCCCTGCAGGTTCCCGACGACTCCCTGGCCGAGTATCTCGGCAAATTTCCGGAGGAGCCCTATCTGGGCGACCGCGGCTATCTCCCCCATCGCACGCCGCGCGCGGCCTACGCCGCCATGATTACTCGCATGGACCGCGAGGTTGGCCGCGTCATGGCGCTGATCCAGGAACTGGGACTGGACGAGCGGACCATTTTTGTGTTCACCAGCGACAACGGTCCGCTGTATAACCGCTGGGGCGGAACCGATGCGGACTTTTTCAACAGCGCCGCCGGGTTCCGCGGCCGCAAAGGCTCCTTCTACGAAGGCGGCTTCCGCGTCCCCTGCATCGTCCGCTGGCGCGGCCGCATCGCCGAAGGAGCGGTCAACGACCGCGTCACCGGCTTTGAGGACTGGCTGCCGACGCTGCTCGAACTGATCGGCGCGAAAGACGCCACACCCCCCGGTCTTGACGGCATCAGCTTCGCCCCGACGCTCTTGGGACGCACCCAGGAACCGCGGCCATTTCTCTATCGCGAGTCGCCGGGTTACGGCGGCCAACAATGTATCCGTGTCGGCAACTGGAAGGCCATTCGTGTCAATCTCAACGCGGCGGGGAAGGCCAAAAACGCTGGGCCTGCGCCCATCGAGCTATATGATCTGGCCAAAGACCCGGCCGAGACAACCGATCTGGCCGCCAAACACCCCGACGTAGTCGCTTCGCTGGCTAAACTCATGAAAGAGCAACACGCAAAGTCGGATATTTTCCCGATACCGGGATTAGACGGCGTGCCGGTCAAAAAAGCTCCCGCGACCAAGGCGGCCAAAGGGTTGTAATTCGCGTTCGCAGTTCAGCCTTCCGGCTGCTTTCTCCGTTGCATGAAGTCCCGCCTTCAGGCGGTATTTTCGCGCGCCCCAGTGCGCGGCGCCCAACATCCGAAAGGACTTTCGCATGGACATCCTTATCATCGTTACCGTAACTCTCGTGGCCGGATTTCTCGGCGGCCTGCTGGGCGTCGGCGGCGGCATTCTCATGGTTCCCGCGTTCGTTTTCCTGCTCAAGAATCACGTTCCCACAATGCACGTCGCTGTCGGCACCTCGTTGGCCATAATCGTGATCAATGCTCTGGCCGGCTCGGTTCAGCACGCGCTCGCGCGCCACATCAACTGGCAGGTGGTGGCCTACGGAGCGGTGTTCGCGGTGGCGGGTGGTTCGCTCGGCGCTTACGCCTCGAAGTTTGTCAGCAACGCGGCGCTCCAGCGCCTGTTTGCGGTGTTGCTGATGGCCGTAGCGCTGCGAATGTTTTTCAGCACGCCGCGCGTCGCGCCCCCGAGCGGCGGAGAGACAAAAACTCCGACAGCCCATTCCGCTGCCGATCCCATCCCAGCGGCTGGTGCGGAAACGGAAAGCACTGACCGGGCGAGCGCTGAGACCCAAAAGTAGAATTGCCCTTGAACGCATCATGACGCCGTCAAACGCACATTCCGCCGGCTCGGTCCCCGCCGGCCCTGCGAGGAAAGGCAAAATGGACATTTCCATTTTGATCTCGACGCTGATTTTTACTATTTTGACTGTGCTTTGCATGTTAATCGCCTGGCGCCGCGCCGATGGAACATTGGGCGCCGGCCTGCAGGCGACCTGGCACATGTTCCGCGCCTCCTGGCTGCTCATTACCGTGGCTTGGCTGTTTGCCGGTTATGTCGAAGTGCTGTTGCCGCGCGATTTTGTCGCTCAGTGGCTCGGACGCGAGGCCGGCTGGAAAGCCATCCTGTTGGCCTGCGCAGCCGGCGCCGTCACGCCCGGCGGTCCCTATGTCGCCATGCCGATTGTCGCCGCGCTCTATCGCGCCGGCGTCGGCGAGGGCGCTCTGGTGGCCTATCTCACCGCCTGGTCGCTCTATGCCTTCGGGCGTCTGCCGTTTGAAATCGGATTCATGGGCCTGCACCTGAGCATGATCCGGTTGGCTTCCGTGTGCATCTTTCCGCCACTGGCAGGGGTGATTGCAAAATTTCTGTTCGAACGTTAACGCGGCAGCTAACGTGGCTTTTGGCCACAACCAAACAGATCTTCGCAAGATGGCCAGGTCTCAAGATGAAAGATTCGAAGGCGGCCGGAAAAGTCAGGGCAATCGTTTGTTTTGCAGGGAACGAATACTGCAAAAGCGGCAGCCATGCTGCCGCTTTTGCCCGACAATTTTCGACGCACCAACCGTTGCCTGTGGCTACAACCCAACACGAGATGCGCAACAAAGACGCCTGCATTTTGGCCAGACCTTTAAACGAAAGAATCTAACGTGTGAACTCCATTCGCCACACGGATGTTCGAGAAACTAACGATAACATTTCAGGAGACCCGCCATGACAAACGTGCGACTCGCAAGTCTTGCCACCATGCTTCCTTTCCTCGTCGCCGTCACGCTCACCGTTTCCGCGCCGCTGGCCCTCGCCGCCGACTGGCGCAATCTCAACAACGGCCTGCGTATTCCCAGTGAATCCGGCTACGCCGACCAGCCCTACATCGTGGTCACGCGCGACGGCAACTGGCTTTGCGTTCTGACCACCGGCAAAGGCCGCGAGGGACAGCCCGGCCAGCATGTGGTGTCCACCATCAGCACCGACAAAGGCCGCACATGGTCGCCGCTCGTGGACATCGAGCCAGCCGACGGCCCGGAGGCCTCGTGGGTCATCCCGCTGGTCATTCCAAGCGGCCGCGTCTATGCGTTCTACGACTACAATGGCGACAACGTTCACACGCTCGGCGCCAAGAAGAACATCCGCGCTGACATGCTTGGTTGGTATGTCTTCAAATACTCCGACGACAACGGCCGCACGTGGTCGAAAGAGCGCTATCGCCTGCCCGTCCGGGTCACCGCGTGCGACCGCGCCAACGACTGGCAGGGTGCCGTTCAAATTTTCTGGGGAATTGACAAGCCCAAGATCATCGGCGACTCGGTCTATTTTGCTTTCACCAAACTCGGCAAATACATCCTCGACAACGGCGAGGGCTGGCTGTTCCGCTCCGACAATATCCTCACCGAACGCGACCCCGCGAAGATTCGCTGGGAGATGCTGCCCCAAGGCGATCACGGCATTCGCGCGCCCGAGTTCGGCTCGGTGCAGGAGGAACACAACATGGTTCCGCTTTCCGGCGGTTCGCTCTATTGCGTTTATCGCACCACAACGGGGCGCCCGTGCCACAGCTACAGCCGCGACGGCGGCCGCACCTGGAGCGTGCCCGAATATATGACCTACACGCCGGGCGGAAAGAAGATCAAGAATCCGCGGGCCTGTCCCAAACTTTGGCGCACCTCCAACGGCAAGTATCTTTTCTGGTTTCACAACAACGGCAGCCAGGGATTCAATCAGGGCGACGCGGCCGGCTCGCGAAATGTGGCGTGGCTCGCCGGCGGCATCGAAAAAGATGGCCTGATGTATTGGTCGCAGCCGGAGATCGTCCTGTATGCGCCCAACTATCTCCAAGGCCCCAGCTACCCCGATCTCATCGAGCAGGACGGCCGGTTCTGGATTTCCGAAACCCAGAAAACCGTCGCCCGCGTCCATGAAATTGACCGCTCGCTGATCGAGGGATTGTGGAGTCAGAGCGATAACCGCACGGTCGCAAAGGACGGCCTTGTGTTGGAGGCGAACGGCCGGGACCTACAATCGGGCAAGTTCAATATGCCGCCGCTGCCGGACTTGGCCGCCGGCGGCGGCTTCACCGTCGAACTGAGCGCGGTCTTCCGCGATCTGTCGCCCGGCCAAGCCATTCTCGAAAGCCGCGGCAAGGACGGGAAAGGATTCTCGCTGGCCGCGGATACCTCCGAGACGGTGCGTTTCGAGTTCAGCGACGGAAAAACACGCGCGGCCTGGAACAGCGATCCAGGCCTGCTGGCGTCGCGTTCCCGCATGTTGCGCAATGCGTCGGCCCATCATGTCGTTGTCATCGTGGACGGCGGCCCGAAGGTTATTATGTTTGTCATTGACGGCGTTCTGTGCGACGGCGGCGACGATCCCAACCGCAAATACGGCTGGGGCCGCTTTCACCAGACTTTTTACACAAGCGCGCAAAGCGACGAAATCAAAAAGCAGGGCGAGGAAATCGGCATAGTCTCGGACGGGACGGCCGTTGCCGCAATCAATCCGCAGGCCGCCGACATCCAACTTCTTCGCATCTACGCGCGCGCCTTGCGTGTCTCCGAAGCCGTAGCCAACAGTCGCGCGAACCGGTAAGCTGCAGCGCTCTGAGGGAGGGTGGGAAGTCAGGAGCGAAGGGCGTGGCGCTCGAACTAAACGAGGTACTTTTTCATCTGCTTAAATAGGCATTGAAGTCCAACATCTGCGGCAAGGCTTTGGCTGGCCAGACGTCGCTGCCCAGATTCGCATGGTTGCCCTGGAGCGAGACAAAGCGGGTTGCCCTTGCAGCACTTTGGGCAAGGGCAATCAGCACGGCCAGGATCGTCCTCCGTAGACAGCGACGGACCCGCCGCACCGTAAGCCTCTTTTTCTTTCTACTAAAACTTCTGGTTTTCATCCGGACCGGGTGTAGCGTAAGCGGGATCCTTGGCCCGGATATACACATCGCCGTCGCCAAGAGTCTTCACATCGAGCGGCACAATGGTCGTGCCGCGCGGATTGATCGTTTGCGCATTGTCGCGCAAGTCGCGGCGTTCGATGCCCTCCCGCGGAAGCGGCGGGACATTGGCGTTGAAGAAGGCCGTGCACCACCACTTGCCGTCGCGGGTCTGGAACGGTGTACCGTGGCCCAGAAAGCGGCCGACAAAGCGTCGCGGCCCATAGGGGCCTGTGATGCGGTCGGCCGTGCAATAGTAAAGATTATACGAGCCCTTGCGAAGCCGGTCGGTGGACCACGCCGTGCCAAAGTGAACGTATTTGCCGCCGATCTTCCGCATCGTTGCGCCCTCATGGCCGATTTGCGAAATCGGCTTGCCGTCGGGGCCCGGACGGGAGCCGGCAGGATCAATGCGGACCGGCTCCGCCGTGAACTGCGTGAAATCTGCGCCGAGCGGAGCAACAAAAGTATTGCCCCAGAGCATATACCATGTGTTGCCATCCTTGAAAAGCGACGGGTCGTGCTTGCGGCCGAGCCTGTCGCCGAGAGGATGAGTCCACGGTCCTTTCAATTCTTGGCCGGTGGTCAGGGCGAAGTTGGCCTTGTCGGCCGGGCAGTGCACGAGCGCCCAGCGGTTGCCCAGCCAGTGAAGTTCCGGTGCCCAGACCAGACTACCCGGCTCCTTATGCCAGCTGTCCTCGAGGGTGAACGGCGTGCCGAGGTAGTCCCAGGCGACAAGGTCCTTGCTGCGCCAGACTTGGACGGCGGAACCCACAATGGAGTCCTTGCCCAGGCCGATATTGTAGGGATCGGTTTTCTCGCGTGCATCGTTCGGATTCGGCGTGGTGCCGGTCAAATAGTAGAAATCGTCGGGACCGAGGATAATATACGGATCGCGAATCCAGCCTTGCTTGATATAGAGCGCGCGGTCATGGGACTTTAACCCTGCCTCAATTTCAGCACGCGGCATGGCGGGTGCAACGCCGGGCGGCAATCGGGGACCTGAGGCCTTTGCCCCGCGTGCCTCTTCAGCGAACGAGTAAAACCAGCCGGCCGTGGCCACTTCCAAGGTTGCCAGGGCGGACACCAGAAAAAAGCGACGTCGTTTCATCCACGAAAACTCCCTTTCGCCGCAATGCTGTCTTCGGGCAGCTGTCAGGCAGGAAACACCCTCGATAACCTTGCCGTGCCCGGTTGCGCCACGCTGCGCAACCTGATACCGTTTGCCGCGCCGCTGCAAGGGAAATATAGCGACGCCTGGAAAAACCTATGGGAAAGATCGAGGGATTTATCCCGCAAAACTGTTATCGGACTTGAACAGCCGAGCCCAAGCCAGTAGAAGATCGCTCGTGTTCTGCGCAACGGGCGCAGGTTCATTCTTTTGCCTGAATGGACACATTCGATCCAAACGCAACCTATCCGGACGGATGAAAACGGAAAAAACGAGAGGTAGAGTCTGTGAAGGCACAGCCGAAGATCGGCATTTTGATTGTGGCCTACAATGCCGAGTCCACGATTTTCAAAGTGCTCAGCCGAATTCGGCCGGCGACGTGGGAGCGGATCGCCGAGGTGTTCATCTTTGACGACTCCAGCGGCGACAAGACATGCGACGAGGCCGAAAAATACCGCAGCGAGCCCTATGGAAACAAAATCAAAATCTTCCGCAACCAGGTCAATCTCGGCTACGGCGGCAATCAAAAACGCGGCTATCTCTATGCCATCGAGCAGGGATTCGACATTGTCGTGCTTCTGCACGGCGACGGCCAATACGCGCCCGAATACCTCGACCATCTCATTGACCCGCTGGCGGCCGGCGAGTGCGAGGCGGTTTTCGGCTCGCGCATGATGATTCGCGGCGCCGCCCGACGCGGCGGCATGCCCTTCTACAAATGGCTCGGCAACCGAATCCTGACCGTCTTTCAGAACACGGCTCTGGGCGCCCGGATGACCGAGTATCATTCCGGCTATCGGGCCTATCATGTGCCCAGCCTCGCCAAGATTCCCTTTCTGAAGAACTCCAATGACTTTCATTTCGACAACGAGATCATCATCCAGTTTCTCGAAGCCGGCTATCGCATCAAAGAGGTTCCCATTCCCACTTACTACGGCGACGAAATTTGCTATGTGAACGGCTTAAAGTATGCCTGGAATATCTTCCGAACCACGATTCGCTACCGTTTGCACAAGGCAGGGCTGTTTTGCTACTGCGAGCAATTTGATCTGGGAACTGGCAGCAAATACACCTTTAAGGAGAACCGGTTTTCCAGCCACAACCAGATCCTGGATGCGATTCGCCGCTCGACTGGCGAGGGCGAACTCGAAGCGCTCGATATCGGCTGCGGCGCAGGGTTCCTGGCCGCACGGATTGCGAACCTCGGCTATCGGGTCACCGGCGCGGACCTCTATGAGAGCGAGGAAGCCCGAAAGAATTGTTGCGAGTTTTTTGTGTGCGACATCGAAAAGGAACTCGGGCGGATCGGGCCGCGGCAATTCGATGTGGCGGTCCTGGCCGACATCCTCGAACATCTTCGCAATCCGGAGGAAGTTTTGCTGCAAGTGCGGACTATGCTCAAACCGCGCGGGCGCGTGGTCGCATCCACGGCCAACATTGCCCATTGGTCGGTGCGGCTGGGGCTTCTGTTCGGAAAGTTTGTCTATACGGAGCGCGGGATTTTGGACAAGACACATGTGCGGCTGTTCACGCGCCAGACGTTCCGCCGGCTCTTTCGCGAAGCGGGATTTCGGGTTCTGCGCACGCGCGGCTGCCCGATCCCGTTCGAATTAGTGTTTCCCCGCTGGCCGCGGCTGGCCGACTTGCTTTGCCAATTAAATATGTTGCTGGTTTATGTCTGGCCGTCGCTGTTTGCCTATCAGATCCTTATCGAAGCTGAGCCCGACGAACGCTCGCCCAGCTGGCTGTTGCGCCAGAGGCAGATTCAGTCGCCCTATCGCGAGTGGGACCGGGCGGGGTAAAAAATCTACGCGTTCGCTTTCACGGCGCAAACGGCCTGTCGCCGCGCGAGGCCGCCTTCGGGTCCAGTTGGATCGTTCCCGGTTTCCACTCGCGCGCCAGCGCAATATCCTGCTCGACTTTCGCCGTCAACGCCGCGCGGTCCACAAAACCGACGCGATTGAGCAGTTGCGGTTTGTATTGCGCGTTGGCAATCGCCGCGTAGCGTTTCCAGTGCTCGAGGGCCGCTTCGAGATGCTTGACCGCGGAATCGCGCCGGTCGGTCTTTCCCGTGGCATCAAAAAGAGCCAGGTCGGCGGCGCCGAGAATCTTCTCGCTGTAGTAAAGCCCGATGTGGGCGAACGCCTCGATGTCGCCGAGCGTCAGGCGCAGTTCCTTGTTCCCGCCCTGCAGCGGCCTGAGCCGGGCCGCGCCGGCCAGAGCCTCTTCGGCCAGCGCCCGCAGCCGGCCGGCCACTTCGATCGGCGTCATGCCGTCCATAGGCCGCTGCGCCAGAACCCGCTCTCGCCATTGCCGGATGTTCAATATGCCGCTTTCGGGCATCGTATCGCCCTCGATGAAGTGGCGCACGGTATAAAAGCCCTTGTGCCGCGGATGGCTGAGGCACGCCTCGGGCATCCAGCGAATGTCAATATCGCCCCAAAAGAAGCGCGTGATCTGGGGGAAGATTTTCGAGGCCGCCGCCCAGGTCTTCATCAATTGATCGGCCGGCACCTCGGGAAACCGCACGGCAATCGTTCGCTCGAACAATGCATCGGGAAGCGTCGGATCATAGCTCAGCCGTCCCCACAGCATGAAACTATACCACTGCTTCTGCATGACCAGTTGGCGCGGCGTTTCGGGCTCGCGGTCTATAAACTCGCGGCCCCAACAGTAACCGTCGGGACCCATGTAGAAACCGGCCATCTTGTCAGGGCCGGGCATGGCGCGGATGAAGCCGCGGGCAAATTCTGGGTCGCCCCAACGGAAACTGTAGATATCGTCGTTGCGCACGGTCAGCCACGTCCGTTTATCCGGCGGCAGTTCGGGCAGCAGCGATTTGATGAACGGCGGATTAGTGACGGAATACATGTGCGCGATGGCGTATTTGAAGCTGAAGTCGAACGGTCCGGGATAATCCTTCCATTCGCGCAGGATTTCGCTTTGGCCCGTCTGATGATAGCGGTGAATCAGGCGGAATGGCCGGCCGGGTTGAAGCGCCAGAGCGTCGCGGATCCCCTCGCCGTAAGTCTTCCAAAGCCATTTTTCTTTGGAAAACTCGTCTTTGCGGTTTTGCATTCGCTCCCCGGCCGTAATGCCGATGCCGGCGAGGAGCGGATACGTGAGAACGGTCTCGCGTACGCTTTTGCGGAAGTAGTCAATCGTAATCGGATTGTCCTGCTCCCCTGTAATGCCGTGCTTGCCTTCGGCGCCCCAGACAAACATGTTCCACGTGAACCAATACACCTCGATGCCGCGGTCGCGGGCGCGCTGCATAACCTCGCGCCAGAAGCGAATTTTCTCGCCGATTGTCATCCGCTTGACAATTTCGACGTCCTTGAGCATGGCCGGCCGAACCATGTCGCTCCCGCTCCCGGAAAACGTATCGTCCAGAGGCGCGCGGGTCCGCCAGACATCGTCGAGCGCCACCTCGGGATACTCAGGGACTTTGACCAGCGACGGGAACGGATGCAGATTCCAGAGCGTGAGCACATTATAGCGGTGGCGCGCCATTTCATCGAGAAACTCGCGCCAGAAATCCATGCTCCACATCTCCGGGATATTCGCCTGAAACGAATCGCTGCAGTCGGAGTAACTGGGCGTTCGCAGATCGAGCGGGATGTTGAACTTGATGCCGCGCCGCGCAATATAGGGCGTGTGGTCGCCGTCTTTCAGGTCGCTCAACGTCCCCAAGCGGATCGCTTCGGCCAGATCGAGCGCGCCATACATGGCGCCGACAGGGTCGGCGGCAAACACAATATAGACGGGCGCCGGGCCGCCCGTTTTTCGCAAGGAGTAGGCCTGAGCGGATTCGAAAGATGGAGTGGAAGGTATGGACAGAGCTGCGGGGAGCGGGACGGCCAGACGCTGCGCGGCGCGCTGGCACTGGCCGGAGCCGGCGGCGAGAACAAAGCACGCGCCAGCCCCGCCCGCTTTGTCGAGGTCGGCCAGATCGCGCTCGACCAGCGAGAGGTTTTGCGCCGCCAGCGCGCGCCGGATCTCCGAGGCTGCAAACTGCAAGGGCGGCATTGTTGAATCGCAAAACAGAATCGCGTTCGAGTCTTTGACCGAAGGCGCGCTTTGGGCAAGTTCGGCAGACACTGCCAGAGCAAGCGCCATCGCAACAGGGAAAAAGCATTTCATGGGAGAAACCTTTCTGGGTGTAGTATTGGACAAACGTCCGAGCTGTTGCCGTTTCCCGTCTTTACGTTTTTCTTTCCACAGCCGGTAGGATGCTAAAGTTTGCCAATGACAGGCAGTCAAGCAAGAAATCGCTGTGCAACTCTCCGCAGGCGATGCACTGTTCTGATTCCTGCCTCCCATATCGTTATTGCAATTTACCGAGCGTCTGACCTATCCTTGTTCTTGGATAGATCCTCCTAACGTGGCCTTCGGCTATAACCAAAAAGATTTTCGCCAGAGAGCTAGATCTCAAGATTGAAAAAGGGCGGCCGTAAAAACCAGGCCGATAGGTTGTCATGCGATGAAGCGTTACAGAAAAAGCGGCAGCAGGGCTGCCGCTCTCCAAAGATTTTGCTCTGATCCGGCAAAGCAGAATGCTTTTGCTTTGGACTGCGGCAGCCATGCCGCCGCTTTTGCCCGACAAGCTTCGACGCACCCAACGTAGCCCGGAGATCTAACCCGACACTTGGGATGTTCTAGAAAGATGCACACAGTTGGGCTCGATCTTTTGCCAAAAAAGTATATACGCAATTGCCTTTCCATTCAAGTCAAAACCAAGGAGGCCCTTCCATGGCTACGGGGAATCGTCGGGAATGCATGATGAGCCTATTCGGGGCCGGAGCGGCCATGACAGCCGGGAAGGTTGTCGCGCCGCAGAATGCCGCCGCCCATCCGCGCCCCGAAAAGAACGCCATCTCGCTGGCGCTGTGGTCTCTGGTGCAGAGTTTTCGGGCGGGCGTCTGGAAACTCACCGACGTCGCCCAGATCGTCCGCAAAGACTTCGGCCTCGACGGCATCGAATACGTGAACCAGTTCTTCGAAAATCCTGTCGAGCCCTATCTGCGCCAACTCAACAAGGCTGCCAGGGACAACGGCGTCCAGAACGTCCTGATCATGGTGGACAACGAGGGCGACATGGTGGCGAAGGAAAAGTCCGTGCGCATGCAGGCCGCGCTCAACCACCGTAAGTGGGTCGAGATCGCGGCAGTGCTCGGCTGCCACGCCATCCGCTGCAACGCGCGCGGCGGCGGCAACTCGATGGCCGAAGACCCCGACGCCCTCGATCGCGCCGCCGAGGCGTTCGGCGATCTGATCGAGTATGCCAAGCCGTTCAAGATCAATATCCTCATCGAAAACCACGGCGGGCTTTCGTCCGACCCGCAATGGCTGCCGGCATTGTGCAACAAAATCAACAGCCCCCATTTCGGCTTGTTGCCCGACTACGGCAACTACACGGTCGCCGACGAGGTGGCGCGAATCGAAGCCGTGCGCAAAGCCATGCCGTTCGCCAAAGGCGTCTCGGTCAAGGCCGGATGGCAGAGCGATCACACGCATCCGGGATACAGCCTCGAGGCCCTGCTCAAGGTCTCGATGGACTGCGGCTATACAGGATTCTGGGGCATTGAGTCGGGCATGCGCGACGCAGCCGGCAAGGCGGCAGCCAAAGGCAAGATGGCAGCCAAAACCCCAACCGGCTCGCCCGACGACGTCAAAAAGCGCGACTGGCAGGCTGTGCTCTGGACCAAGGAAGTGATCGAAAAAGTGGTGTTTGGGAAAACCCGTGCGTAGTTTATCCGTGGCAGGTCGCATCCCGAAACGCGACCAGGGCGTTTTCCCGGTTGACCGTGGGATCTTTTTTTGATAGCAGTCAGCCGGCAGTTCAAAACCCCTCAGGAGGAATGAGTATGAAATGTCTTCATCGGTCCGGCTGGATTGTGCTTCCCCTGCTTCTTCTTGGTCTTTCGTGCGGCGGGGAAAAGGCGACCGAGCGCGCCATCGAACGTCAGATTGAAAAAGCCAGCGGCGGCAAAGCCAAGGTGGACCTGTCCAAGGATAAGATGACCATCAAAACCAAAGAGGGCGAGATGGCTATCTCTCAGAGCGGTGCCGTGGACATTCCCGCCGATTTTCCCAAGGACGTGCTCGTCTATAAGGGCGCGGTGGTCAAAATGGTTTTCAAACAAGATAAAGGCGTCTCCATGCTTCTTGAAACCGCTGATGACGTCAAAAAAGTCGCTCAAGCATATCAGGCCGATATGAAAGCCAACGGCTGGCAGGAGGTCGGCTCGATGCCCATGGCCGACGGAGCCACGCTCAATTACGAAAAAGGCAAGGACAACGAAAAGCGTAATGTAATCGTAGGCATCGGACGGGGCGACGACGAAGGCAAGACCCACATCACGCTTACGGTTGCCGCAGAAGAATAGGCCCGCGCCCTCTCAGCGCCAAATCGCTTTGCGTTCAAGACAAGTTCCACGGCAGCGCCCTTGCATCAACCAATCCTTGAGTCGGCCCGTCCGCTCGACGTAATCATCGTTTCGATCAGGAAGACGGGAACACACGGCCATGCCAAAGGTTCCGAAGAGAATTCTCGTATGACACCTGACAGTGGCGATCTGCTTCGAAGCGCAAAACCGCGAATCCGCGCGGCGATAGCTCTCATCGCTCTCCCGCCGCCATAGTGCCATGCCCTCGCCTTCGGCGACAATCTCCGAGACGCGCAGCAGGCAGATTTTCATCGGCCCCGCGGGCTGGAGTTATGAGGACTGGGAGGGCGTGGTGTATCCGCCGAAACCGCCGCGCGGCTTTCTCCCGCTGGGGTTTTTGGCCCGCTACTTCAATGCGGTGGAAATCAACACAACCTTTTATCATCTCCCGCCGCCGAGCCATTGCCAGAAGTGGATTTCGGCAATCGAGCCTTTCGAGGGCTTTCTTTTCACGATCAAACTCTGGCAGGAGTTCACACACATTCGAGCAAGGCTCGATTCGGCCGCCCTCCGGCGCTGGCATGCGGCGATGGAGCCTTTTCGCCGCGCCGGACGCCTGGGCGCCGTCCTCGTTCAATTCCCCTGGTCGTTCAAGCGAACGCCGCCCAATGCCCGCTATCTCGAACAGCTGGCCGACGCCCTGGCGCCGGACCCTCTCGCCATCGAAATGCGCCACGACACCTGGAACCATCCCGACTATCTGGCATGGCTGCGCGAGCGCGGCCTCGCTTTCTGCAACATTGATCAGCCGCAGCTCGAAGGCTGCCTGCCGCCGACGGACCATGTCACCGCGCCCATTGCCTACGCCCGCCTCCATGGCCGCAACGTCGGCAATTGGTTCCGGGAAGGCGCCGGAGTGATCGAGCGCTACAACTATCTCTACTCCAACGAGGAACTCAGCGATTGGAAGGAGCGTTTCCGCCGGCTGATCGAAAAGGCCGAGAAGGTGTTTGTCATTACCAACAATCATACCGAAGGCCGCGCCGTGGCCAACGCATTGCAAATCCGTGCGATGCTGAGCGACGCGAAAGTGGCCGCGCCGCCCTTGCTGGTTCGGCGCTATCCCCAGATTGCGGAATACGTCTCACCGCCGCCGGACGAGGCGGAAACCTCTCCGCCGGGCGAAGCGGAACAACTGTCGCTGCTGTAGGGAATCCGGCATGCAAGACGGAAGAGACCGCGCTGCCGGCGCTTACGATGCCGGTTTGCGCAACAAGGCGACCAGACTAACGCCGAAAGGAAAATCCATCTGTCGCAGCCAGCGAGCCTCCAGATTCAGCAGTCCGATCAGCAGCCGATTCAATTCCTGTGGAAGTCGGATGAGGTGAGTCTTGGGTTTTCCGCGCGGTTTCAACGCCCGTTGAACCAACCGGAATACAGCAATTGGCGGTAGCAGAAGTGTGATGGCCGACGTGAACCGGATGACCTGGAAGTCGCTGGTTTGGATCAGCGACCAGAAGGATGTGCGTGTATAGCGTCGCCGGTGATGCAGCGCCTCGTCATGCTCGCTCCAAAGAAATGGATAGGCCGGAACGGTGATCAGGAGATGTCCGCCGGGCCGGCAAACTCTGGCCAGTTCGGCCAGAAGCGCCCGGTCGTCGTCTATGTGTTCGAACAGATCGAGCGCGAGCAGAAGATCGAACTGCGCGCTGCGAAACGGAAGCGTTTCGACGCGTGCACACACAAGCCGGTCGAGGCCTCGCTGGGTGCAGAACTGCATGGCCCGGGTCGAGAAATCCACGCCAACAGGCCGGCCAAACGGACGGAGGGCTTCGAGCAAAAGACCCGTGCCACAGCCGACGTCCAGCATGGCCAGCGGCCGGAGACCCAACGGTGTGTGATGTTTGAGCAGCTCGAGAACAATTTGCTTTCGGCCCTGAAACCACCAGTAGGTGTTTTCGAGGGAATACATTCGCTCATATTCTTCGGCGCGCATGAGGCCTCCCGCCCAGATGCCGTTGCCGACAATGCAACGGCCTTGGCGGCTGCGCTGTCAAGACGGCAGAAACATCTCTGCAAAAACCTCTCTGCTCGGCCTGCAAAAGAGTTGACATACATCCGGCCGATTGTGGCAAAAAAGCATAAGTTGGACTCTGAAGGGAGGAAAAAAATGAAAAAATATCGCTGCACCCTCTGCGACTATATCTACGACCCGGCGGTCGGCGACCCCGAAGGGGGAATCGCTGCAGGCACCCCGTTCGAGGAAATTCCCGACAGCTGGGTGTGTCCGCTGTGCGGGGCCAGCAAAGAGGACTTCGAGCCGCTGGAATAGCGCTACAGCAAGTCAGCTGGCTCCGACTCGACGTCCGGCCCCAGCGGCAGGCCGGGGGTTACCGTTCCCGCCCACGTGCCGTTGCGGATGGCATTGCGCGCCGCCGCGGTCAGCGCGTGGAAGTAATAGAGATTGTGGTAGGTCAACAGACGCGCCGACAGAATTTCATTGGCCATGTAAAGGTGCCGCAAATACGCCCGCGAGTAGTTGCGGCAGGTCGGGCAGGCGCACGAGGCGCTGAGCGGCGACGGATCGCGCGTATACGCTGCATGTTTGATCTTCACCGCGCCTTCGGCCGTGAACGCCAGACCGTTGCGGGCGTTGCGCGTCGGAAGCACGCAGTCGAACATATCCACCCCTGCGTCAATGGCGCGAATGATGTCGCGAGGCGTTCCGACCCCCATGAGATAGCGCGGGCGCGACACGGGCAGTTCGGCCAGCGACGCTTCGAGCATTTCGAACATCATTGGTTTGTCCTCGCCGACACTCAGCCCCCCGATGGCATAGCCGACAAAGTCCAGCTCGACCGTGCGGCGGGCGGACTCGCGCCGCAGATCCTCGAACATGCCTCCTTGAACAATTCCGAAAATAGCTTGCCGCGGGTCGGCTGCGCGGCGGCACCGGACCGCCCAGGCGAGGGTGCGCTCGAGAGCGCGGCGCGCCTGCTCGCGCGTCGCCGGATGCGCAAGGCACTCGTCCAGGACCATCGCAATGTCGCTGCCGAGATGCGCCTGCACTTCCATGGCACGCTCAGGCGTCAGATGGCACGTTGAGCCGTCGAGCGGCGATTGAAACGTCACACCCTCGTCCGTAACCTTGCGAAGCGCGGCCAGAGAAAAGACCTGAAAGCCGCCGCTGTCGGTAAGAATCGGCCCCGGCCAGTTCATGAATTTGTGCAGACCGCCCAGATCGCGGATCGTCTCCGAGCCCGGCCTCAGCATGAGATGGAATGTGTTGCCGAGGATGATTTGTGCGCCGGTCTCGCGCAATTCCTCGGGTGTCATGGCCTTGACCGTTCCCCGTGTGCCGACGGGCATGAAGACGGGCGTTTCGACAACGCCATGTGCCGTCGTCATGAGCCCGCAGCGCGCGCGGGAAGCGCGGCAAGTATACTTGATTTCAAAAGAAAACATAGTTGGAAAGTGCCTCAAGTCCTTTCTGCAATAGGCATATGGTTTACCCTTCAGCGTCCGTTTGTAGTTCACGCTTCAGCGCGGTTTATTCGCCGCGACACAGCGATCGAAAGAAGGGTTTTCATCTCCCTCAATCGCGATGCGGGAAACCGCCCCGCTGGCTTTCTGAAAAACGCAGCACACGAAAGTGTGAACGACATGCAACCCAGTGAAGATTGAATTACCAACAGCACACTAAAGTGTGAACTACAAACGGCAAACTGAAGTTTGAACTACGAGCTTATTCCATTCGTCTGCCAAGCTACAGAATCAACATCGCGTCGCCGTAGCTGTAAAAACGATAGCCCGAAGCGATCGCCTCTGCATAGGCCCGCAGCACCGGCTTGCAGCCGGCAAAGGCACAAACCAGAAGCAGCAGGGACGATCTGGGCAAGTGAAAGTTGGTCACCAGCGCATCGGCCAGCCGAAACGAGTATCCCGGCGCGATTAACAACTGCGTTGTGCCGCTGCCGGCCGCCGGAAGTCCGTCGGCATCGCAGGCCGACTCCAGCACCCGCACAGAAGTGGTGCCGACGGGGATAATCCGCCGGCCTTCGCTGCGGGCGCGGCGGATCCGCGCGGCCTCTTCCGAAGCAATGTTGTAGGCCTCTTCGTGAAGCCGGCCCGTCGCCAGGTGCTCCTCGGTCAGCGGCTGAAAGGTGCCGGGCCCGACGTGAAGCGTCACGCGGGCAAATTCGATACCGCGCGACTCGAGGTCGCGCAGCAAAGTTTCGGTAAAGTGCAAACCGGCGGTCGGGGCGGCCACCGAGCCGGGCTGTGCCGCATAGACGGTCTGATAGCGCACGCGGTCGTCGGGCGTGTCTTCCGGTGCTTCGCGGGCTTGTTTGCGGGCCTTGAGAATATAAGGCGGAAGCGGCGTGTGGCCGTAGTGCTCCAGAAGCGTCTGCCAGTCGGTGCCGCGGGTGTCGAACTCGATGATGCGCTCGCCCTTGCCCGCATAGCCGACAACTTGCGCGTCGAACTGGCCGGGGGCAATGACGAGACGGTCGCCCGTGTGCACTTTCTTTCCGGGGTGAACCAGCGCGCGCCAACGATGGACGGCCGGGTGGCCGGAATGGTCGGTCGAACCGTTTGCAGCAGAAGGGCCGCACCCGCCGATCGCAGGCGAAACCAGAAAGATTTCCACTTTGCCACCGCCCGGCAGGCGATGGGCATAAAGCCGCGCGGGGATCACCCGGCTGTCGTTGAGCACCAGCAGGTCGCCCGCGCGGAGAAACTCGCCGATGTCGCGAAATTGCCGATGGTAAATGGCGCCGGTCGCGCGGTCGAGCACCAGCAGGCGCGACTCATCGCGGCGTTCGGCCGGATGCCGCGCAATGCGGTCAGGCGGAAGATCGTAGGAGCAAACTATTGAGTTTATCATGCACAGGCGCGGCGCAGTCAAGATGACTCGAGCGTGGCGAATTGAGAAAGAGTTGTCAATCGAGTCCGGATGACCAGCCCTTCTTTCACCCGGACTGTATTTTCGCTTGATGATGGCTGCAGAATGCGGAAAGGAAGTCGTGCGACAGAAGACAAACGCAATATCAGGAGATCAACTCGTGTATCTGGAATTCTGGGGGGCGGCGAGGTCCACAACGGGAACGTTGCATTTGCTGGAGATCAACGGCCGGCGTTTTGCGCTCGATTGCGGCCTGTTTCAAGGGCGTCGCGAGGAAACTTGGCGGCGCAACAAAGATTTCCCTTACCCGCCCGAAAGTTTCGAGGCCGTGGTGCTGTCTCATGCGCATATTGACCACAGCGGCAACCTGCCCAATCTGGCCAAACAGGGCTTTACCGGCAAAGTGTTTGCCACGTCCGCAACGGCCGACTTGTGCGAGGTAATGCTGCGCGACAGCGCACACGTGCAGGAGCAGGACATCGCCTATGTGAACAAGCAGAAAGCGAAGCGGGGCGAAAAACCGTTCAAAGTCCTCTACACGCACGACGACGTCGAGCGCGTCCTGAGCCGGTTTGTCAGCGAATCCTATGGCCGCGCTTTTCCGGTATCCGACGGACTCGAGTGCACCTATCTGGATGCCGGCCATATTCTCGGCTCGGCGATTGTCGTCCTGGATGCCCGGGAAAATTCCGTCCGGCGGCGAATTGTCTTCACCGGCGATTTGGGCCGCCGCAATCTGCCCATTCTCCGCGACCCGGAAATTCCCGACTGGGCCGATGTTCTCATCCTCGAAAGCACCTACGGCAACCGCCGCCACGAGGACATCTCGACCTGTCAGGACAAGTTGCGGCAGATCATCGAGCGGGTGGTCGAGCGCGGCGGCAAGATCATCGTGCCGGCGTTTGCGGTCGGGCGTTCGCAGGAGTTTGTCTATTGTCTTCATCAACTATTCAACGCAGGGCATCTGCCGCGTATTCCGATCTATGTGGACAGCCCGCTGGCTGTCCGTGCTACGGAAATCTTTCGCAGCCATCCGGAGTGCTACGACGCCGAGACGCAGGCAATGACCGACCGGCGCGATGATGCGTTTGGTTTTGCCGGCGTGCGCTATGTCGAGACGGTCGAGGAATCCAAATCGCTGAATGCGCAACCGGGGCCGTATATTATCATTTCCGCCTCGGGCATGTGCGAAGCCGGCCGCATCCTGCATCATCTCAAGAACAACATCGAAGACCCGAAGAACTGTGTGTTGGTCATTGGCTACATGGCCGAAAACACTTTGGGGCGAAAGATTGTCGAACGGCAAAGCGAGGTGAAAATCTTCGGCGAGCCGTATCAGCTGCGCGCCGAGGTGGCGATTATGAACGCCTTCAGCGCCCATGCCGATTCGGAGGAATTATTCGGCTTTGCGCAGACCCTTGCCGAGGGCGGGCGGCTCAGGCACATCTTCGTCGTCCACGGCGAGCCGGAGCGTTCCACGCCGCTGGTCGAGCGATTGCGCGCCGAACTGGGCGGGGTTCAGGTACACTATCCGGAGCGCGGAGCGCGGTATGAGCTGTGAACCAACTTCAGGGTAAACACATGGTGCGGCGAACAGATATCCTCTGGTCGGTGCTGATTGGCTGTGGGGCAACACTGCTGGCGTTGGCCATAACCGACACTGCGGCGCTGTTTCAAGCCCGGGGCTTCCTGCATCAATTTCGCGGACCCACCGAGCTGAGCGAATGGATGCCGACCGTGCCGTTCATTCTGGCCGGTGTGCGGATTGTCTTGTTCCATGTATTGTTTGGATGCGCGGTAGGTGCCGCGCTGTACGCCATCGTCTGCGTGTTGGGATCGCAAAAAAACGCCGGCGGCCGGTGGGAGATCGCCCGCGCCAGTTACTATCCTGCTTTTCTTTCGGCGCTGGCGCTCGTGCTGCTCTATCTTCATGGCCGCGCAATGCTGATCTATCCGGGGCTGTTTGATTCCTCCTGGCGATGGGCCGCGCTGGCCGCTTCGCCGACGGTGGTAACCTTATATGGTGTGGCGGGGAAAGCTGCTCTGGCCATTGTGTTGGTGGCTGCCGTGAATAGGCGGCGCGCGGAAATTGCCGGATGGCTGCAACGGCGAAAACGGCCTTTGGCGGGAGCCGTCCTTCTGCTGGCGACTGTCCTTGCGGGCCGCGCATGGCTGAACCGAACGCCCAATGAGAATCGCGGGCCGAATGTGATTATTCTCGGTATGGACTCGTTGCGGCCGGACCATGTGTCGGGTTTGGGCTATGGCCGAAAGACCACGCCGAATCTCGATCGCTTTCTCGCCGAGGCGACTGTCTTCACGCACACCTTCGCTCCGCTGGCCCGCACGGGCCCTGCGTGGATCAGCATCTTGACCGGCTGCTATCCCACGCGGCACGGCCACCGCGACGACTTGCCGCCGAAAGAGGAGCGAATCCCGCCGGTCGCCAACCTCGCGCAGCACCTGAAAGGACTGGGCTATGAAACGGCATTCTTTCTGGACAATACGAACTTCATGTGGATGGAGCCGGAGATGGGCTTCGACCACATCGGCCAACCACGGCCCAACGTCGTGTGGTTCGGGATGAGTTTTCTGCCGTTTCACTTTCCGCTCTACTACTATTGCCTGAACAACCCGGCAGGATTTCTCTATGAGCCGATGCTCCGTGCCAATCAGGCGTTCTACCCGGTCTATGACTGGCGCTATTTTGCGCGCGACATTGTGCGGCGCCTGAAGCGCATGAAAGGCAGCGAGAAGTTTTTCCTCGCCGCTCATACCTGCATCGGCCACGCACCGTTCGCCGTCCGCTATCCCTACTCGACGTACTTTTCGCCGCCGCCGCCGACCCCCTCGAATCGCTTTGTCTTCCGCTGGCCGTTCGAGCGAGTCCTATCGGAGAAGGAAATCCTCCGCCGAAGCAGGGGCCGCGAGCGCGCGCTTCTGTTTTCGCAGGAGATCAACCTCTACGACGCGCTGATGCGGCAGAGCGACGACTGGCTGGGGGCGGTGCTCGATGCCCTGCGGCGCCTCGATCTCTACGACAACTCGCTGATTGTCGTGCTGGGCGATCACGGCGAGGATTTGTATCGCCCTGATCACGTGTACCAATACATCACATCCAGCCACGGCTTTCACGCCTGGGGCGACGATAGTTTTCGCGTGCTCATGGCCGTCAAGTTGCCCAGACCGGCCCGCCGCGTCGGCCGCGTGGACCACCTTGTCCGCTTGATAGACGTGGCGCCGACCATCCTCGACATCCTGCATCTGCCGCCGCTGCCGGATGCCGAAGGCCTCTCCCTTCGGCCCCAGATCGAAGAGCCCGCGCGCGATCCCGGCCTCACAGCGTATCAGGAAGCGGGCCTGACGCTGCCCAGCTGGTTTATCCCCGGCCATCGGCTCTATCCGTTCGAGCACTGGGTTCTGTTTCAGTATGTGGACCCCGAATCGCTTCGCATCTATCGGAAAAAGGAGTATATGCCCGGTTTTGTGATGGCGAAAGACCGCGCGCTGCGCGAAAGCCGCTGGAAGATTGTCGCCTATCCCATGCGCGGCGAAGGCCCGCTGCCTTTTCGCACCACTCTGCACGAGGCGGCCTCCGACCCGACCAGCCGCCTCGACGTCGCCTCGTCGCATCCGGCGGTGCTGGCAGACATGCGCGACCGCCTCGCACCCTATATCGAAGAAGACGCTCGCCGCTACGGTTTCGAATGGCGATGGATGAGCACAACCGAGACCATGAAACTGCTGCAGGAAGAGCTTGAAAGGCACCGCAAGCAGGGGAAAGATTTATCAGACTGATTTGGAGTCGGATGTGATCGGTATGCCGTTCATGCTACATGCAGAGCACACTTCAGTTTGCCGCACGTTCCCCACTCTTCAGTGCGGAACCGCCGCGCAAGAAAGGAGTCGAATCATGAGAATTACCTGCACTGTCTGCATCGCCCTTGTGGCTGCAACGCTGGGCGCGGGTTTGGCGCAAGCAGCCCGCGCACGTTCAGCAGCATCGGCCGAACCCGCAGCCAAAGACATGGCCCTGGCCCTGGACACCGGTGCGCATCTGGCCGGCTGGTGGAAGTTCGATGAGACCTCCGGCAAGACCGCTGCGGACGCCTCGAAGCATCGCCGCGACGGCCTGCTCGAAGGCGGACTCTCGTTTGACACCCATTCGGCACCGGGGCGAATTGGATTGGCGCTCCAGCTGGATGGAAAAGGCTGCGTTCGGATCAGCGGATTCAAGGGGATATCCGGCACGCGCCCCCGCACCACGGCCGTGTGGATCAAGACCGATTCCCCCGCGGGCGAGATCGTCTCGTGGGGACTCGGTGATTTCGGCAAAATGTGGACGATGGGATTCATCCGGTCGCGCGTCGGCGTCACGCCCAAGGGTGGATACTATTACATGAAGATAGGGGTTCACGATAACCAATGGCATCACGTGGCTGCCGTGGTCAAGCAAGGCTCGCCGCCCAACCTTCACGACCATGTGCGGCTCTACCGCGACGGACTCCCCGCAGAAGTGGACGATATCGGACTTCTGGACCTCTGGCCTATTGACACCGGCGAAGAAGAGGATGTAAGAATCGGTCAGAGGTTCAAAGGGCTGCTCGACGATCTTCGCATTTTTGATCGCGCCCTTTCAGACGATGAAATCAAAGCCTTGTTCGACAGGGGAAACGATTCCAGGGAGAAAGGAAGGAAACCATGAAAAGCCAACACGAAACCCGGCGCGAGTTTGTGCGCGACACGGCGATCGCCGCAGCCGGCCTGGTTGCAGGCCTAGCAAATCCGGCCGGCCGTAACGCCGCCGCCGCAGAACCCGCGGTCGAACCGTCGAAAATCCTCAATTACAATCCCAACATGGAATATCGCCGACTGGGCAAAACCGGCTTGATGGTTTCGGCCGTTTGCCTCGGCGGGCACTCGCGAAGCACCGATCAGCAACGGACGGAAATTGTGACGCGCTGCATCGAGGCGGGCATCAACTATATTGATGCCTGCACCGCCGGCGAGGTCGTGCGCGATGCCAAAGCCCTCAAAGGCCGGCGCGACAAAATGTATTTGGCGCTGTCGCATTGCGCCAACGAGGTGCGCAACGAGAACTACCGCACAGCGCCCAAACTCCTGGAGTCGCTCGACGAGGTGCTCAAAGCCTCGAATCAGGACTACACCGACCTGTGGCGTATTACCTGCTTCGAGCCCGGCGGCCGGCACACCTTCGACACCTCCTGCGAGATCGTGCAGGCGTTGGAGACCGCCAAGAAACA
Organism: Candidatus Sumerlaeota bacterium; assembly: GCA_017161705.1. GTDB lineage: Bacteria > Sumerlaeota > Sumerlaeia > JADFCW01 > JADFCW01 > JADFCW01. Next base: position 25,552 of record JADFCW010000002.1, read on the forward strand.
GGGGAAAGCCCGGTTCATCGGCTTCTCGTCGCACGACCGCCGGTGGATCAAGTTTATGATCGAGTATTTCCCTTCGATCGAGGTCGTTTGCTTTCCCTTTACGACCATGAGCAAGACCGCACCGACCGACAGTCTTTTCCCGGCGCTGAAAAAATGCGACGTGGGCGCCTTCGGCATCAAACCGTTCGGCGCCGGCTCCCTTTTCGAGGGCAATCCGGCGGAAGATCTCAAGCGCGCGCGTTTGGCCATCCGATACATTCTCGCCACCAATACTGTGATCCCCATTCCCGGTCTCAACAGTGTGGCCGAGGTGGACAACGTCGTTCAAGCCGTGAAAGAGCGGCGCGAACTCGACGTAAAGGAAAAGGCCGAGATTCAGGAAGCCAGCGATCGCATGTGGGCCAATCTCCCGAACCATTACGCATGGTTGAGAGACTGGGAATACGTCTGAGCCGCCGCTGACTCCGGTCAGGTCCACAATCAACAGGCGCCAAGCGCTTTTGCCAAACTCAGTACTCGAGGAAATGGGAAACCGATGAAATGCCGTTGCTTGCTGGTGATGCTCGTTGCTGCCGTTCTCGGCATGGCGTGTAAGCGGATAAAGGTCGAACAGAAGAATATCTCCGATCGGCAAGCCGCCGCGGCATTGGCGCCGGCAGCGGATGCGCCGCCTGCCGCCCAGGAGACGGCGCTAGCGAAGAACAACGATGAACCGCTGTTGCTCCTCGACAATGGGCCGGACGACAAGCCCTCTACAGGGCCGGTTGCCGATAACAGCCGCTGCCACGTCTGCCATCTGAACTTTGAGCAAGAACCCCTGGCGCTCTGGCACGCACGTGCCAATGTCAGCTGCGCACAATGCCACGGCCCGTCGGATGCACACATTGCCGACGAGTCGTGGGCCTCGGGCGGAAACGGCACCGCTCCCGACATCATGTATTTGCCGCACCAGATCAACCCCTCGTGCATGGAATGCCACCCGAAAGAGAAGCTTGCCGCCGGCGCGCGTTGCCTTTTCGCCTCGGCACCGGACGACAAAAAAAACTGTACCGATTGCCACGGCAAACACCGCATGGCCAGCCGCCGGTGTAAATGGAAATGAGGCGGACCGTAAATGGGCAATTAACGCCGGAAATTCGCAACGCGAAAGCGCATGCGCATCCCGCTTGACTTTGAGTGAATTGCCGCCTGCTATCTTTTGCGTAACCCGCTTTGCCAGAGGGCTAGATCTCAAAATTGAAAAATTCCAAGGCGGCCGTAAAAGCTAGGGCAATAGGTTGTCTTGCGATGACCCCATATAGCAAAGCGGCAGCATGGCTGCCGCACTCCAAAACTTTTGGCCTGATCCGGCAAGGCGAAATGCTTCTGCTTTGGACTGCGGCAGCCGTGCTGCCGCTTTTGCCCGACAAGTTCCGACGCACCGAACGTAGCCCAGAGATCTAACCCGACATGGGATGTTCTAGAAAGATGCACGCATTTGGGCTAAATCTATAAGCGAAAGAATCTAAAAGCCATTTGCATCAAAAAAAGCCCGGAGCACCGCCAGTCTTATTTTGATGAAAGGAGCATTGTCATGCCCGGAAGGAAATGTCTCGCACACGGTCTTGTCGCCTCGGTTCTCGCCGGTCTCCTGTTGTGCAACCCCTGTTTCGCCGGCAAGGCCAGGAAACCCAAAAACACCCCTGCCACAGAGGCAACCACGGCGACAAAACTTACGCCCGAGCAGATCGAAAAGACTAAACCCACCAAAGCCGGCACACTCGAAGATAATTTGCGGCTGCTGAACCAGTGGGTCCAGCAAAGCGATCTGGTCAACCGCCTTTACACCGCCGCATACAAGGTGCTTGCGGCGAAGCTTGACGCGACGTTTATGGATGTTGCCAACGACACCGACGTGCAGGCTATCTGCCGCGACAACGGCATCGTCCATTTCGGCGGCCCGATGTTAGGGTCGGTCACGCCGGACGGCGCGCGCGTGTGGGTGCGAACGGTTCGGCCGGCCAAAGTCGAGGTGCGCGTGACCGTGGACGGCGCCGAAAAAACCTTCGGCCCCGTCGAAAGCACGCCGGAAAGCGATCTCAGCGCCGTCGTGCCGGTCACCGGCCTCAAACCCGGTCAGCGCTATCCCTACCGCGTGTTCGTGGACGGCAAACCGATCCCTGTTCCCGACCATGCCGCAATCACGCCTTGTCCGCGCACCGATGCACCCGGCAAAGTGCGTATTGCATTTGGCAGCTGCTATCACCGCTGGGGAATCGGTAACATGCGGCAGGCGGAGATGATCCGGCGGCGCGAGCCGGCGGCTCTCCTGCTTCTGGGCGACATCGCCGTACAGGACCGCAACAATCATGTTGGACTCCATCGCGCCGACTATCTCCAGCGCGACTTCCAGCCGGCCTGGCGCGACCTGACCGCAGCCGTTCCCGTCTTCGCCACGTGGGATGATCATGACTACTTTGACAACGACCTGTTCGGCATTCCGAAAGGCTTCACACGCGAGGACCAGATCCGGATCTGGGAAGTGTTCCGGTGGGCATGGAACAATCCGTCCTACGGATTCGGCGACGAGCGGCGCGGCGTGTTCCTGCGCACGCGAATCGGCCCGTGCGACGTGATCATGGTAGACGGGCGTTTTTTCCGCGAAGGCCGGAAAGGCTCCTATCTGGGCGACGACCAGATGAAGTGGCTGGAAACGCAGCTGCTCGACTGCAAAGGGCCCTTTATCATTTTGTCCAACGGTACAATGTGGAGCGACTATGTGTCGGACGGAAAAGATTCGTGGGGACGGTGGGACCCGGAAGGACGGGAGCGGCTGTTCAGCCTGATGGAGAAAAACCGGGTCGCAGGCGTCTTGATGATTTCAGGCGACCGGCACGGCGCGCGCGGGTTCCAAATCCCGCGCCCGTCCGGCTTCAATTTCTATGAATTCGAGGCAGGCAGTTTGGGCGGTCGAAGCGGCCCGCCGGTAACCATTCCCGGCGCGCCGCAGCTCTACGGGATCGCCGATACCTATGCATTCGGGGAATTCACCATTGACGCCACGGTGGCCGACCCGACCGTCGAGTTCCGGTTGATCGGCGAGGATGGAACGATTATCTATGAAACCAAATTGACACGGAGCCAGTTGACACCGCGCGGATAAAGCAGTAGTTGCCCAGGACCAGACCCCTCGCGCGCGGCGAGAGAAATTTCCCTCACACGGGGCGTCAAGGTTGTTTAAAGTCCAAATGACAAAGGTGTTGACATGATATCTTCTCTCCTTTCCCGGCGCGCCTTTTTAAAAAAGGCCGCAATAGGCGGCGCGGCATTTCTTGCAGGCGGAATCCTGCACGATGGTCCAGTCGGTATGGCCGCCGCCCCGAAACGCCGCGGCATGGAACAGCCTGCTCTTGATGCCGCACGGCCTAATATCATCCTCTGCATGGCCGACGATTTGGGCTGGGGCGATGTCGGCTATAACGGCCATCCGGTGCTAAAAACTCCATGCCTCGACGAAATGTCGCAAAGCGGATTGCGATTCGATCGCTGGTATGCAGCGGCGCCGGTCTGTTCGCCCACGCGCGGCAGCTGCCTGACTGGAAGGCATCCTTACCGCTATGGGATTTTCTCCGCCAACGTCGGCTCGATGCCGAAAGAGGAGATCACGCTGGCGGAAGCGCTCAAAACGCAGGGCTATGTCACGGGGCATTTCGGCAAGTGGCATTTGGGAACGTTGACCCGCGACGTCAAGGATGCGCGCCGCGGCGGCAGTGGCGACGAAAACTATTCCCCGCCGTGGGACAACGGCTTCGATGTCTGTTTTTCAACCGAATGCCAGGTGCCCACCTGGGACCCGATGGTCAACCAGGTGTTCCCTTCGCGCTACTGGACGGGGCCGGGAACGTGGGCATCGGACAATCTCGAAGGCGACGACTCGCGCGTGATCATGGACCGCGCAATCCCGTTTATCCGACAGGCTGCCGCCGATCGGAAACCCTTCCTGGCGGTCATATGGTTTCACACGCCCCACGAACCCGTTCGCGCGGGAGCCGAATACCGCAAGCGATATGCCGATCAGGATAAGCCGCATCAGCATTACTACGGCTGCATTACCGCCATGGACGAGCAGGTGGGGCGGTTGCGCAAGGAACTTCGCGCGCTGGGTATTGCCGAAAATACGCTGTTGTGGTTCAGTTCGGACAACGGGCCCGAACATAAGACCGGTCCGGGTTCGGCCGGTCCGTTTCGCGGCCGCAAACGCGACTTGCTCGAAGGCGGCGTGCGTGTGCCCGGATTGCTGGAATGGCCCGCGAAAATCAAGGCGCCGCGCACGACAGCCGTCCCCGCGTGCACGTCCGATTACTTCCCAACGGTTCTGGAGATTCTGGGTTTCAGCCTGAAAGGCCAGCCCCAGCCCCTCGATGGGATCAGTCTCCTCCCGCTGATGGAAGGAACCATGACCGAGCGGCCGCATCCGATTGCTTTCGAGTCCGGCAACCAGAGTGCGCTAATTGATAATCGCTATAAGGTTATCTCGGTGAACGGAGGCGAAACCTTTGCCCTTTATGATATCGTCGAAGACAGCGGTGAAACCAAAGATCTTGCCGCCGCGCAACCTGAATTGCGCGACCGCATGGTGAAAACGCTCAAGCAATGGCAGGCATCGTGCAAAGACAGCCTGGCCGGCAAGGACTATCCCCGTTCTCCCGTCCCGGATTGACGGGAGGCAGCATCATTCATTCTTGATGACAGAAAGGATCGTATCATGAAAAAGCGAACCGTTTCTCGCAGCGCATTTCTGAAGCAGGCAGCTGCCGGCGGCGCCGCATTGCTCGCCGGCGCCTCGCTGCTCGACAGTGCTGTCGGCGAGGCTGCCGCGCCGAAACGCCGCACCCAGAAACAAGCGGGCTCCGATGCCGCGCGGCCCAACATTATCCTCTGCATGACCGACGACCAGGGCTGGGCCGACGTCGGCTACAACAGCGCCAACAACCCCGAACGCGACAAAGTCAAGACGCCCGTGTTGGATGAAATGGCCGCCTCCGGCATCCGGTTCGACCGCTTCTACGCCCACGCGCCCCTGTGCTCGCCCACGCGCGGCAGCGTCCTGACCGGGCGCCATCCTTTCCGCTACGGCACATTTACGCCCGGCGCGCCCTTCCGCAATCAGGAAATAACGATCGCTCAAGCCCTGAAGTCGGCCGGCTATACCACAGGCCATTTTGGCAAATGGCATCTGAACGGCGTCAGCGGCCCCGGCCAGCCCGTCCTCGGCGACGACCCGTTGAGCCCCGGTCGTTTTGGGTTCGATGAATGGTTTTCGGTCACCAACTACTTCGAGCACGACTGGACCTTCAGCCGCAAGGGCGAGCGGGTCAAAGTTCCCGGCGACGGCTCCGATGCGATCGTCTCCGAGGCCTTGCGATTCATTTCCGACGCGGTGAAAAACCAAAAACCGTTCCTCGCCGTGATCTGGTATGGAAATCCGCACGTGCCGATCGAGCCGATACCGGAGTATCAGGAGAAAGCCGGCGGCTCGGCCTACTACGGCGAGATCTACGGCGTGGACCACAGCCTGGGAATGCTGCGCAGCGAGTTGCGGCGTCTGGGCATCGCCGACAACACCCTGATCTGGTTCACCAGCGACAACGGCGGCGTGCCCGAGTATTCCGTGGGCGGTCTGCGCGGCCGCAAAAGCACGGTCTGGGAGGGGGGGCTGCGCGTTCCCGGCATCATCGAATGGCCAGCCCGCATTCGCAAACCCATCCGGACCGACATCCCGGCCGTCAGCAGCGATATCTATCCCACCATTTTGGAACTGACCGGCGTCACGGTTCCCAACCAGGTCCAACCGCTGGACGGCATCAGTCTTGTCCCTCTCTTGGAAGGGCGAATGACCGAAAGGCCCACGCCCATTGCTTTCTGGCATGGCGGCGGCGGGAAAAAAGATGCCGGCCATGCGGCACTGACCGACAACCGCTATAAGCTGCACAAACTGTCGCCCGACAAATACGAACTTTACGACCTCGTGGCGGATATGGCCGAAACCAAAGACATTGCAGCCGAGCATCCCGACGTCGTGGAGAAAATGAAAGCGACGCTCCTGGCTTGGCAGGATTCGGTGGTCAACAGCCTCGCGGGCAACGACTATCCGGGCGGCCTGTCGCACGAGGCGGTCGCCGCCGCGGCGGAGTTTTCCCGCACCCGCTACGAGGACCTGCGCAAGGCCAAGAAAGAAGCCGAGCAGGAACCCAAGAAGGAATCCAAGGCGTCGCGCAAGAAAGCTAAATAAACCGAATAACGGCGGTTGGACGTAAGAGGTTGGAACTGGGACCACGGAAGATCGAGACCTTCCGCCATCCGACAAGGTCTTGACCGATTCATCCATTCGGTGAGTGCAAAACCGGGCAAGCCGTCCCCGGAGGTCCTGGCTTTGCTACAATCCAACTTCTCACGTCCAACATCCATCTTCTCTTTTCAGGTTTTGGGAATTCGAAAGGTTGGCATCTGTTCGACTGACATCGCGGCCGACGCCGGAGAGGGAGTGCTTTTATGCAGTGAGTGGCGTTTTGATCTTGCAGACAACGGAGTGGCGGCGCGGGCTGCGGACAATCGGGAGCTCATCCACGACTTTGACCTCCACGCCGATTTGCTGGTTGAATAACTCCACGCACTTGCTGCGCATCATCGCCGACGTCCGCTCGTTGAATAGCGTAGTCGGCACCACCAGAATCTCGACTTTGCGCGGCTCGATCTGGACTAGCCGATAGGCCAGAACGTTGGTGAACTGATCGAGAATATGTTCGATTTGCCGGGTGCCGACATACCCTCCGCCCGGCAGATGAACCGAGTGCTCAAACCGCCCGTGCACGCCCTCGAGCACCGGCCCCTGCCAGCCGCATTTGCACGGCCCTTTTTTCCAGCTGGCCACATCGCCCGTCCGATAGCGGATCAACGGCATGGTGTCATTGGCCAGACTGGTTAGGACCACCTCGCCCGGTTCGCCCGGATTGACCGGGTGGTCGTTGTGCAGAATCTCGACGTGAACCAGATCGAAATTCACGTGGAGTCCGTCGCGCGCCGGGCACTCGGCGGCGACCGGCCCCAATTCCCACATCGTGTAAACATCCGTCGGCGGAATCCCAAACGTCTCGCGCAGCGTGTCGCGGTCGCTGGCCCGCATCACTTCTCCCCAGCTCAGGAGTAGCCGCGGCTGGAATCCCAGCGTCTTACCTTTGCGGATTTCCTGGCCGATGCGGCTGAGCGCCCACAGCGGCGCCGCCACGCAATCCGGCTTTACGCGGCTGATCACATGCAAATGCTCGAGGGTAGTCTCGGATGTGGGTACATAGTATCGCCGCCCGCGCAACATGCTGTCGAGCCATGTCGGCGGCGGCGGGGTCAGGCCTTCCGGCAGAATAGCCACGCGGTCGTGGCGGCCGGTCAGACCGTGGCCCTCGACGATGCGCCGCTCGATCAGGCGAATCGTTTCGTATTCGTCGGGGGAAAGAAAAACGCACGGCGCGGCAACTCCCGGCTCGGCCGCGGCAGCCCGCCGCCGGCACGACTCGCGCACTGTGCCGCGCGCCAGAAACGCATCGGCTTCGCTTTGCAGATCGGCTCTCGTCGTGAACGGCAGGATGGATATATCGCGCAGTTGCCGGATATCGCGAAGTTTGATCCCATGCGAATGAAAGCGCTTTTCATAGAAAGGAACGTGCTGGGCCGCGCGCTCGATGACCTGGTGCAGACGCGACTCCGCAAATTTGGCAATCTGGCGCGCCGACCAATGCGCTCGATCGAGAATGTCTTTGGGATGGATTTTGGCCATCGGGCTCGCTCGCCGTCGAAAATTACACCCCCTACTGCACTTCCTGCTTATGCTGTGTTTATGCCCCATCCTCCGCCGCGCCGCAAGCCTTTTCTTGCATAAAACGTTGCGTGGCGTAGGTTCGAAATGCCGGCGCTGCGATGCCGCGCCCTCTGCCACGTCGCCGCCCGGCCTATCGGTTCCAATCCCAGCGTTACCCTCTCCGCCCTCCTGAACGTTTGCAGCTTGTGTCAGTAGCCCTTGGCTATGCCAACCAGGAAGAGCGTCTCTTCGGCGACATCGGTTGGCCTTGACCCGCTCACTTGCATGGACGAACTATATGAAGGTTGATGCGGATATGCGGCAAATTTGACTCAAACGGCCGATAGTAATCGCTCATGGGAAAAGAGCCCATGTCCTGGACCGCCGCACAGCGGCGTGCAATTGAAACGCGCGGGGCCGACCTGCTCGTGGCCGCCTCGGCCGGCACGGGCAAGACCGCGGTCCTCGTCGAGCGCTGCATCCGCCTGGTAACGGATCCGATCGCCCCGATAGACCTCGATCGCCTGCTTGTGGTGACCTTCACGGAGGCGGCAGCCGCGGAAATGCGCAACCGGATCGGCGAGGCGCTGCATCGCCAGATCGCGCAGCACCCGGCGGATGCCCGGTTGCGGCGGCAGTTGATGTTGCTCGACCGCGCAATGATCTCAACGCTGCATTCCTTCGCGTTCCGCATAATTCAGGAACATTTCTTCCGCCTCGGCCTCGATCCGAATCTGGCAGTGCTGGATCCAGACGAAGCACTTCTGCTGCGCCATGAAACGCTCGACGATGTGTTCGAGGCCCTTTACACAAGCGAGAGCGAAACAGGGCAGCGGTTTGTGCGCCTGATCGAGCGCTATGGAAAGGACGGCGACGACGCGCCGGTGCGCAGCGCCGTTCTAAACCTGTGGGAGTTTCTGCGAAGTCTGCCGCGTCCGGAGCAGTGGAAGCGGCAGGTGTTGGACTCCTATCCGAAACCCGATGAAGCCCCCCCGCCTTTCGAGCGCCTTCGCCGCTGGTATGAGCCCTTTGTAGCCGCGCTGCGCGAGAACATGTTGCAGATCGAATCGGACCTCAGGGCCGCAGCGCAATGGGTCTATGATGCCGATCCCTCAACACGGGGATATACGCAATTCTTTCGAGACGTTGCGGACGAGATGGCGAAATTGCGCGCGACGCTCCAGACCAACGGATACGACGCGTTCCACGAGGCCATCGGAAAGTGGGAATATCCGAAGTTGCGCACAAATCCCGCCGTCGCCGACGATTTCATGCAGCAGGTGCGCGCACGGAACGACAAAATTCGCGAGGCCAAAAAGACACTTTTCAAGAACTGGTGCGTACTGTCCGGCGCGCAATGGGCAGAGACGCTGCGGGCCACACGCGCGGACGTAGAGATGATGTTCGAACTGGTCGAGCGGTTCGACGCCGCGTTTGCACGCGTCAAGCGCGAGCGCGGCGAAGTGGACTTCGGCGACCTCGAGCGGTTCTGTTTCGATTTACTGTGCGACAAGGCAGCCTCGGAAGGCGACCGCTATGCGCCGTCGGAAGTGGCGCGCAAAGAACTGCGCGATCGCTTCGAGGCGGTCCTGGTGGACGAATATCAGGATATCAATCCGCTGCAGGATGCGATCATCCGGCTGTGTGCGCGGGAAAACGATCCGCAACGGCCGCCGAACCTGTTCATGGTTGGCGATGTCAAACAGTCCATCTATCGGTTCCGGCTGGCCGAGCCGAAGTTGTTCCTGCAACGCCTGGCGGCGTTTCGCTCGGAAGGGGGCGCGGGGATCGGGCAACGCATTGACCTGTCGGAAAACCACCGAAGCCGGCCGGGGCTGCTTGCGGCGATCAATGCACTGTGCAGCCGGATCATGTCGCCCGAGGTGGGGGGAATTGTCTATGATTCGGCAGCAGAGTTACGGGGAGGATTCGATTTTCCAAAGGAAAGCAGCGGCGACATTCCGCCGCCGGTCACAGGACTGCCCGTCGAAGTTCACTTCTTCGACCGCGCGCGAGAGGAAACTATATCAGAAAGCGAGACCACTGCAGAATCGACGGAAGTTGACGAAGAAGAACCCAGGGACGGATCTGAGGCAGGGGCTTTGGCTGGTGCGGCGGTCCCGCCTGACGAACTCGAGGAAATCGAAATCGAGGCGCACTGGGTGGCCCGGCGAATCCGTGCCATGCTCAGCGGCGAGTTTTCCGTATGGGACCGCGGTGAAGGCCGTTACCGACCGGTCGCGCGCCGGGACATCGCGGTGTTGTTGCAGACGGCGGCGTATAAGGCAGCTCTATTTGTGCGGATTCTGCAGGCACACGGCATCCCTGCTTATACCGACATTCCGCCCGGGAAATTGCAGCCGGCTGAAATTCGCGACCTGTTCGCATTGCTGGAGCTGCTCGACAATCCCTGCCAGGATATTCCCCTGGCGGCAGTGCTGCGGTCGCCTCTGGTGCGCCTGAGCGAGGATGATCTGGCGCGCATCCGAATTCATCGCCGCGAGAGCAGCTTCTTTTCCGCCGCGCGCGCCTATTGTGAAAGCGGACCGGAGGAACCTCTGCGCCGCCGGCTGGGGGAGTTTTTCGACCGCCTCGATCGCTGGCGGACTCTAGCCCGGCGCGGGCCCCTTGCACGCGCGCTCTGGGCCATCTACGACGAGACCGGTTATCTGGACTATGTCACGGCGATGGACGGCGGGGCCCAACGACGGGCCAACTTGATTGGGCTGTATGACCGGGCGCGCCAGTTCGACGAGTTCCGGCGGCGGGGCCTCGCGCGGTTCATTCAGTTTGTCCGCCAGCTGCAGGAAACCGAGAACCAGCTGGCAACACCGCCGGCTGTGTCGGAAGCCGACGACGTCGTGCGCGTGATGAGCATTCACAAGAGCAAGGGGTTGGAGTTTCCCGTGGTATTCCTGCCGGACATTGGCAAGAATTTCAATTTTCAAAATACGCGGGAGGACGTGGTTACCGATCGCGACCTTGGCGTGGCGCTGCGGGCCGTGGTGCCCCGGCGGAAAATCAAGTATCCAACGGTCGCGCACGCGGTGGCCTCGCGGCAGGTCAAGCGCGAGATTCTGGCCGAGAATATCCGCCTGCTGTACGTGGCGTTGACGCGCGCACGAGAAAAACTGGTTCTGTGCGGCTCGGTAAAGTTGGACAAAGCTTTGCAGGCATGGCGCCAATGCGCGGTTGCCGGGAACGACGGCCGGATTGCGCTGAGCCCCGGCGTTCTGGCATCCGCCCGCAGTTTTAGCGACTGGATCGGGCCGGCGCTGGCGCGTCTGGGCTGTTTGGGCGATCCAGCCCACCAGCCGCCGCCATCGGATACGTTATTCGCCGTCCATTTTCATTGCGCCGAAGAGATTCAACGCTTGCAGACCAAAAACCTGGAGCGCGCGCGCGACGAGGAGACGTTGCGCAAGATTGCCGCGCTACAGCCGGTCGCTCCGCCCCCGCATGACCGCCAAGCGGTCGCGCGGATTTTCGAGCGCCTGACCTGGCAGTATGCCGCACGGCCGCTGACGCGCATTCGCGGAAAAATGTCGGTGTCCGAAATCAAACGGCGGTTCGAGACCGGGCGCGAAAGCGACGAGGCATTGAACGGGTGGGGCAGACAGGCAATAGCCCGCCGACCGGCGTTCATGGCTGCGGGAACCGGCACGGCGCCCGTACTAACGGCCTCCGAGATTGGCACGGCCACACATACAGTGTTGCGCCATTTGGACCTATCGCAGCCGCCCGACGAGGCAACGGTGCGCAGCCAGATAGCGCAGATTGCGGCGGAGGGAAAGCTCGCTGCCGCCGAGGCGGCGTGCGTGGATGCAGCAGCCATCGCCCGGTTTCTCCAGTCGCCGATAGGAACAGAAATTCGCGGAGCGCCCCATCGCGTGCAGCGCGAGATGCCGTTCAGCCTGGCGGTGCCGGCGGCCGAGATTGCGCGGCTGGAGAGGAGGCTGTCCAGCGAAATCAAGTCTAACGGGTCGGACGGGTCAGATGAGTCGGACAGGTCAGACAGCTCGGACCCCTCAGACAAATCCGATAGGATTTTTTGCAACGAGTGGGTCCACGTCCAGGGGATCGTGGACTGCTTGTTCGAGCGGCCGGAGGGGTTTGTGCTGTTGGACTTCAAGACCGACCGCGTCGAACGAGACACGGCCGAAACACGCGCCGCATTTTACCGTCCACAAATGGAGTTTTATGCCCGCGCGGTGGAAACGATTTTCCGCCGGCCTGTGGTCGAGCAAGTGCTTTACTTTCTTTCCTGCGGTGTGGCAGTGTCCATGCCTCCGAGGGACGGAGAGCGGTTTGGGAGATTTTAGGCTTTAGCCCTTGGATTCAAGTGAACAAAGTCCGACCTGTCCGACTTGTCCGACTCGTCTGACGCGCGTCCTTTCCCCAGAAATCCGCGCCCCAAAACCGCCGGAGGAACGATTGATGAAATACACGCTATGTTATGGCCGCGAAACCCTGACGTTGGATCTTCCCGATGATCTTTGCCGTCGGGTAATCCAGCCCAGTTTTCCGCCGGCCATTCCCGACCCGGATGCGGCCATAACGCGCTGCCTCGATGATCCGGTCGGCACACCGCCGTTGTCGAAGATTCTCGAAGGCCGACGCCGGATTGTCGTGGTCATCCCCGATGCAACCCGCGCCGGAGCCATACCTCTTTATGTCGGTCCGCTGCTTCGCTATTTACGCGCCCACGGGGTATCGCGCGAGCGCGCAACCCTGCTCTCGGCCACAGGCGCCCACGGCCTGCACAGCGAGGCCCAGCGCGCCGCGCTGGTCGGCCCGGAAATTGCCGCCCAGTGGACCGTCGAAGACCACGACTGCGATCGGGGGAACGTCGAGATCGAGCCGCTCGACGCGGAAACACCCGTGGCCGTGGACCGCCATGCGCTGGAGGCCGACTGTCTGATTCTGGCCGGACAAATCAGTTTTCATTACTGTGCAGGATTCGGCGGCGGGCGCAAGCTGATTGCCCCCGGGTTGTGCGGGCGCGCAACGGTTCACGCTCTCCATCGCCGGACGCTTGCCAACATTGACGCTGACGGCAACTGGCACAGCCGCACGGGCGTCCTCCACCACAATCCGTTTCACGAGGCAATGCTGGCCGTTGCGCGGCGCGTCGGGCCGCGTTTCACGCTCCATGCAACATTCGGTTTGGGCAACCAGCTGCTAGGGGTCGCGGCGGGCGATCTGGTCAAGGCACATGTAGCCGCCTGCCTGCAATATGCGCAGATTTTCACCTGTCCTGTTCCCGAACGCCTGCCGTTGGTGGTGGCCTCGTGCGGCGGATGGCCGCTGGACGGCAATCTGTATCAGGCGCACAAGGCATTCGACAACGCCTTTCGCGCCGTGCAGCGCGGGGGAACGATTCTCCTGCTGGCCGAATGCAGCGGCGGCTGGGGGCCCGAGGCGTTTGTCCGCTGGCTGGCCATTCCCACCCTGGCCGAGCATCGCCAGCGCCTGCGCGCGGAATTCCAAGTCGAAGGCCACACCACGTATGCGTTCAAATGGAAAGCCACGCAATGCCGCGTGATTATCGTGAGCCACGTGCTGGACGAACGCATAACCGCAGGCGATGCACCCGCGTGGCTTCGCGGCGGCCCCTCGCCATTTCAGATCGAAATCGTCGGCACAATCGGCGAAGCGCTGGAGCGGCTGGGCGCCGGCGGCCGCCGCCTGCCGTATTATCTGATGCCCAACGGCGCGGCCTGCCTGCCCGAAGTTACCGGATAGTTTCTCCTGGACGCTCATCCACGACACGTCGGGCCTTGCCCGTGAACCGCTCGAGCGATTTGGGTTCGACCAGCCGCACGTCCACATCCACGCCGAGGCCCGAACGAAGCGCTTCGCGGATTTCTTCCTCCACCGCCCGCATGTGCCCTATCTTGTCGTTGAACAGCGCTTCGGTGACCTCCACGCGCACTTCGAGGTGTTCCAGCGCTCCCCTGCGGGTGCGGACAATCTGATAGTGCGGCTGCGCATGCTCGATGTCGAGAAGGATACTTTCGATCTGCGAAGGGAAAACGTTCACTCCGCGGATGACCATCATGTCGTCGGTGCGCCCGACGACTTTGGACATCCGCGCCAGCGTTCGCCCGCAGGCGCAGGGCTCGCGCGTCACCGACGCCAGATCGCCTGTGCGGTAGCGGATCAGGGGAACCGCCTCGCGTGTCAAGGTTGTGAAAACCAGTTCGCCGACCTCGCCGTCGGCGACCGGTTCGAGCGTCTTTGGGTCGAGCACTTCCACGATATAGTGGTCTTCGGCAATGTGCATGCCGTTCTTGTACAAGCACTCATAGGAGACGCCCGGCCCGCACAGTTCGCTCAGACCGTAGTTGTCGGTGGCCACGATGCCCAGGAGCGACTCGATCTGGCGGCGGATACCTTCGCTCCAGGGCTCGCCGCCGAAAAGCCCCCATTTGAGGGCGAGCTGCCCGCGCCCGACGCCCATCTCCTGGGCCGTTTCGGCAATGTGCAGCGCGTAGGTCGGCGTGCCAATCAGAGCGGTAGTGCCGAAGTCGCGCAGGAACTGAACCTGTCGCGGCGTATTGCCGCTGGAAATCGGCAGGACGAGGGCGCCGACCCGCTCCAGTCCGGCGTGCAGACCGAACCCGCCGGTGAACAAACCGTAGCCAAAAGAAATCTGCGCAATATCCGAGGCCGTGACTCCCGCCGCCGTAGCCAGGCGAGCGCACAGTTCCGCCCACGTGTCGAGATCGCGCCGCGTGTAGCCGACGATGGTGGACTTGCCGCGCGAGGTGCCCGACGAGCCGTGCACGCGCACCACTTCGCGCAACGGCACGGCAAACATCCCGAAGGGATAGTTGTCCATGAAATCCTGTTTGACGGTGAACGGAAGCCGGCGCAGGTCGTCCAGACCGCGAATGTCCGCGGGCCGGAGACCGGCGGCGTTCAGTCTGGCCTGGACGTAGGGCAGGTGTTCGGCCGCGCGCCGGACTTGCTCGCGGAGCAATTCGCCCTGGCGACACTCAAGCGTCGGCCGATCCACTTGTTCCCATGCAGGGTCCCAGATAGTCAATTCTAACTCTCCCTGAGGCGATCTTTCCCTGAACGGACGGGCGGGGAATCAGCGGGGGGATCGGACCCTGCGTCAAGGCGAATCCCCCCGATGGAGGTTACAGCCTTCAGCCCTCCCGCTTTAATTATCCAGGTTGCCCAGAACCCACTGGTCGAACCCGAACCAGTTCTTCGGCAGGTTCATGGCCGCCTGGCCGGCGACAACGTCTTTGGCCAGCTGCTCGTCGGCAGTCAATTTCAACTTGGCCTCGACCTTTTCGATTTTCGAGTCGGTCGAAACGTCAAAGGTCGGCGTGACGACCACCACCAGTTCGACCTCCCTCTGGCTGTTGGTTTCGCCGCCGAAGACCCAGCCGATCACCGGGAGCTTCGAAAAGAAGGGAACGCCGTTCCGCGACTTCACAGTTTCGTGGCGGGTAATGCCTGCCAACACAAACGGCTGGTCGGGGAAAACACGCACATAGGAGTCCGTGAAGCGATGCGAGATGATCGGCTGTCCCTGCGGTGTGTAGCCGTCGAAATCGGTCACATGGAGCGACAGAGCCACTTCGGCCGATTCGAGGCCCACGTAGGGCACCGCGCCGATGAACACTCCGACCGTGCCCGACTTGACGTAATTGACCACGCGGTCGTGGAACTGCGGAATGACCGCATCGCGCCGGTTGGCCGCCGCTGTTCCGATCGCTGGTTCGAGAGCCACCGACCCGGCCGCCGGTGCGTTGGGCAGCCACGTGTTCATCGGCTGGTCCACAAAGCCGGTGTTGAGATAGCGCGAGTTGTCGGGGTTGTGCTCGATGTTGAAAGCCAGTTGCTGGTCCACGGCGGCCAATTCGCCAAGTGTGCCGCTCTTGGCCGTCAGCGTGCCGCGGTTGACCAGTCGGGCCTTCCCCTTGCTGGCGAGAAAGTCCACATAGGCTGACGTGGCTACGCCGTGAAGATTGGCCCAGCGGAAATGGCCGACATAGTCGGAGCCGGCGGCGCCGGCAAATTCAAACAAGTCCGCGCCGGCGCTGTTCTTCCAGGTGACAAAGTCCAGTCCCAGCTTCAGATCGTTCTTCACGTTGACCTCGTAGATCGCGATGTCGAGTTTGATCTGGCTGGGTGGAATGTCGCACATTTGGCAGCCGTAAGGGAACAAGCCGTTGACAACGGCCGGTTCGCCCGTGAACTGGATGGCGTTGCCGAGGTCGTCCCAGCAGAAGGTCTCCATGGGGCTTCGGAAGAACTGGAGGAGATTGAGAAGCGGGCCGGCGTCGCGGAACTTCGGGCGGTAGTAGGCGTGCACGCGCCCGTCGTTGTTTTCGGTGACCCACTTTTCATCGAGAGCTTTGAGGGCGTTGACAACGTATTCCAATTGGAACTTGGGGCAAACGACCTGGAGAAAGTTCTCCTTCGTTTCGAAGTCCTGGAGGACGTCGGCAAAACCGCCTTCCTTGCCGCAGACGTTGCGGAAGACACCGCGCATTTCGCGCGGGTTGACATTTTTCAGCGGCACGAGCGCGGTCACATAGTCGTTGAGCAGGCGCTTCTGATTGACCCGCAGCACTCGCACCGCGCCGGTGTCGGGACTGAGGTTGATCTGCTCGTCCTGATTGATATAGTCGTCAATGCGGCTGTTGGTTTGGTCGGTGTTGAAGGCGCGGGTGAACTGCGGCTGGCTGGCGTTGTTGGTGATGTCCACGGGGCTGGCATCGCCCAGGCCCGGCCGCTGGTCAATGCCGGTGTCGCGGTCAATCTCACGAACGTAAACGCCCAGCCGCGGATCGAACCGGAAGGCCTTGTCCTGCTGGCGGGGCGGCCGTATGGCCACTCCGCCAGGAGCCGTGCCGGCGAGGGTCGGAAGCATCAGGATGATCAGGATTGCTTCGAGTCGTTTCATGGTGGTTTCTCCTTTGCATGGGTGGAACCGTCTGGAAACTGCCTCACACAAGGCGCGAGGGCTGGTCTCTTACTGGCCGCGGTCAAAACCCCATTGGTCGAATCCAAAGGGCGTCGGCGGCATGGGAATCGGTTGCTCGCCCTTGGCTTTGGCCATGACGTCGGCATCGGCAGGCCGGACCGGACTGTCATATTTGTCTATGGTGGGCTTGATGACACAGACGACCATCGTTTTTTCGGCGCCGATGGTTTCACTGCCGAACGTCCAGCCCAGTACAGGGATCGAGCCCAGAATGGGAATTTTGGCCGCGTGCTTGGCCTTGCGGTCGCGGATCAATCCGCCGATGACCAGCTCCTGGCCGCTGGGCACCTGGGCGCGATTGGAGAACTGGCGCGAGGCTAAAACGGGTTCGCCGCGGCTGTCGTAGCCGACGAGAGTAACGACGCGCGCGAGAATGTCGAGGTCCACCAGCTCCAGGCTGATCACCGGCATTACATCGAGGAAGATGCCCGTGCGAACGGGATCAATGGCCAGTTGGGGCGGGGCTTGCGCCGAGACGCCCAATGTTTGAGCCGCGGCGGCCACAGCGCCGGCGGCCAGAGGCGTCAACTGCTCGGCCGTGGTGCGCGGCTGCGTTTCCCCGGTCACTTTGCGGTCGAGAACGTTGTTCTGCGTGACCCGATAAAAGAGCACGCTTTCTCCGGTGGCCACTTGCGCCGCGCGGTTGTTCATGGCCACGACTTTGGTTGCCGTGAGGACTTTCGCCTTGCCGCGTTCGACTAGGAAATCGAAGTAGGCCGAAGGATAATCCATAAAGTATCCGGAGCCGCTGTCGGTGCCGCTGTCGCGGTCTACATTGTGGATGCGCAAATACTGATAGCGGCTGCCGCCGGCAAACAGAGCGCGCCCAGGGCCGTTCTTCCATGCATGGAAGTCGAAGCCGAACCGCCCGTCGTTGGTCAGTTTGACATCATAGACGGTGACCTCGATGAGAACCTGCGGCGAAGGAACATCGGCGGCGGATAGGGCGGCGTTGGCTGCGTCGCAGCCGCTGGGCACGCCGAACAGCAGAACCGAATTCGTCTCGATGTCAGGATACAGAATGTCCTGGCTGCCCGCGTAGTAAGCGCCTAATCCCGCCAGACATTGCGCCGTGCGGTTTTTGGCCCGGTAAAGAATATATTTCGAGCCGGGGGCGCTGGTGATTTTTGGCCGGTCGAGCTCCCGAATCAGTTGCTCGTAGTAAGGCATCTGATATTCGGGCGCCGTGACCAGGATTTTTCCCTTGTTGCCGTCGGGATGAACAAATGTGTAGATCATCCCCTCTTCCGCTTCGGCCAGAAGTTCGGGAAAGTTGATGATCTCATAGGGGTTGCAGTTGTGGACTTCGAACACTCTGCAGACATACTGATTGACTTGGGCTTTGCTCGATGTCCGCAGCACCTTGACAACATTCTGCTTCATCGCATCCGGGGCGGGCGGGGTCAGTTCCGCCGCCGGCAACGAGAAAGCCGCAACTGCCAGCGTGACAAGCAAGGCGACATGCTTGATGACCATGGTACTATTCCCTCCTGCCGTAAAGTGGCGTTTCATAACTGGACAAGTTCCGGCACGTTGAGTTTGCACGCCGGTTCAACCTTTCGGTTACCCATGCTGCGGAATCCTCCCTGATTCCGCTCCCTCCGCCTTTCCATTGCTCGATTGGATTGGCGCCGGGGCCTCAGGGGCCGGCTGTATTGACGGCGTCGGGCGGCGCGCTACCGTCGTTTTCTCAGTTTTCGTGTTTCAGCGCGCGCGGAAGCGGCCGCCGGCTCTGGAAAGAACGGGGAATGATGATCTGCACCTCGCAGACCGCCACGATCCCCTTGTCAGGTGAAACCCGAACGTGAACTTGGGAAAGTATCCCCGGACTTGACGGAGTTCATCCCCGCTCACCTTCCCCCGAGACGATACCGTGGGCTTACCGCACCCCATGAAAGCATTTGTGCAGATGATCCTCGGGCATTTTCCGCGTGATCAGCGACACCACAACGGTCGCGACCACGGCCAGAGGAAAGGCAATGACCAGCGCGTCGAGAAACCGCCAGGTTCCCTGCAGAATGAGCGAGGGATTGGGATGGTTGAGAAAGGGGAGGAGGAGCGCGGCGAACCGGGCGTTGACCATCTGCACGCAAAACAGCCAGAACATGCTGACAAAGAATCCCACGCACATGCCGGCAATGGCGCCGGCTTTGGTGATCCAGCGAAAATACAGCCCGCCGAAATACATCGGCAGAAAAGAAGATGCACACAAACCAAAAAACAGCGCCGTCGCCGCCGGGATAATGCTGCCCGGCAATTTCACGGCCAGACCCAACGTCACCGCAATGCCCAGCACAATCCCGAATCGCGTGATCAGCACAGTGGTGCCGCGGCGCTCGCCGCCGAGAATGGTTTGCTCGTAAATATCGCGGCCCAGAGCGGTTCCAATCGTATGGAACTGCGAGCTTTGCGTAGACATGGCCGCCGACAGGAGGGTCAGAGCAAACAGCGCCACGAACCACGAGGGCAGCGCGGACGTAATGAAGGTCGGAATGACAAGGTCCGAATCGCCGCCGGCGCGCACCATGGCAATCTCGCCGCCGTGCTGGAAAAAATACACATTGGACAGCGCGCCCACGACAAACGCCACGCCGGTCATCATCAGAATGAAAATCCCCCCGGTCGGCACCGCGCGGTTCAACTCGCGGTTGCTTTTTACAGTCATGAAACGCACCACCAGCTGCGGCTGGGCCAGAACGCCGATCCCGACGCCGAGAATCACTGTCGTGACCATGAAGCACCAAAACGGCGTGTTGAACGCGGGCATATCCGTCCAGCCGCGCCAGCCCCCGCGTTGCAGCCGAGCCACGACGGCCATACTGGCCACGCCCTTGGGGTCGGTGGCGGCAATGGCGCCGAATTTCTGGAGCAACTGGTCCTCCTTTGGATTTTCCGCCAAATACTTTTTCCTGGCTTCTTCGCTCATCGGTTTGAGTTTGTCCCTGAGCGCGGCGGCGGCCAGGCCCATATCCGTCACTGACGCCAGGGTCAGCTGCTCGCCGGTCTTCTGGTTGTAGTTTTCGACAGCTTGTGCCGCGTTTGCCTCCAAGTCCGCCGGCAGCCGGGACAACGCTTCGTGGCCGGCCACAACTCCACCCAGTCTCCCATAGGAATAGAGAATCAGAATCACCATTCCGGCGAGCATGATTCCGCCCTGCAAGGCATCGGTCCACATAACCCCCTTGAGCCCGCCGGCGATCACATAGAGGGCCACAAGCACCGTGTAAATGAGCATGGCCATTTGCAAAGCTGTGGCCAGAGTCATGGCCTGATCCATGTGAAAGGTCTTGACGATAAACGTTCCCGCGCCGCGCAGAACGGCCGAGGCATAGACAGGCATGAAGAGAAAAATAACGAGGGCGGAGAAGAACTGGATGAATTTGCTTTGATACCGCCGGCCCAGAAACTCGGGGAACGTGTGGGCGTCAAGGTTGTGGCCCATGCGCCGCGTGCGCTTGCCGAAAAACACAAAGGCCACGAAAATCCCAACGAAGATATTGAAGAATGTCAGCCACAGCAGACCCATCCCGAAGTTTGCCGCCGCCCCTCCGAAGCCTACAATGGCCGACGTGCTGATAAACGTCGCCCCATAGGACAACGCCATAACGACCGGATGAGCGCGGCGCCCCGCCACCAGATAATCCGCGGTTGTCTTAGTCTTCGTATAAGCATAAAATCCGATCCAAGCGCACGCCAGAAGATAAATCACCGTAATGATGATCAGGGTGGCGTCCTGCTCGCTCATGATTTTCCCTCCCTTTATGGTTCAAACGGTTTCTCCACTTCCTTTTCGCTCTGTCTCCACGCGACCTCCTCGCGTTTGGGCGCCTCGTCACCGCCTCGGTTGAAGTTAACTGCGCCGTAGATCAGGCACAGCGCAGCCGAGGCCAGACACAATCCATAGGCCAAAGCCACCGACGTTCCTTCGATTCCGAACATGGTTTCTGCTCCTTCCCCCCACAACAGGCCGCCATCTCGGCTGCATTGCTGCCAATAACCAGGACCGCACCCCCAACCTTGCCTCAACCGTGGGGCCGCGTCCGACCAATGGGCCGGACCGTACCGTTACGTTTCCGGTTCGTGCTCGATATCTTCGAGCTTGCCGGCAAAGTAGGCATCGTACGCGCCCATGTCAAAGAAGCCGTGGCCGCTGAGCTCGAAAACGATCGTCTCCGGCTTGTTCTCCCTTTTGCAACGGAGCGCCTCGTTGCGCGCGACAAGAATGGCATGAGCCGATTCGGGCGCAGGCACAATGCCTTCCGTGCGCGCAAATTGCACCGCCGCGTCGAATACGTCGGTCTGATAGACCGCCACCGGCTCGACAATCTTGTCGGCCACCAGCCGGCTGATGATCGGCGCCATGCCGTGGTAACGAAGCCCGCCGGCGTGAATGCCCGCCGGCACAAAGTTGTGGCCAAGCGTGAACATCTTCAGCAGCGGCGTCATTCCCGCCGTGTCGCCGAAATCATAGTCGAACTTCCCGCGCGTCATACTCGGGCACGCCTTCGGCTCGACGCCGAGGAACCGGATGGGCTTGCCCTCGAGCTTCTCGCCGATAAACGGCAGGATCAGCCCGCCAAAATTGCTCCCGCCGCCGCAGCAGCCAATCAGCACGTCGGCCGTTGTCCCCGCCATCTTCAACTGCTTTTGGGTTTCCAGACCGATGACCGTCTGGTGCAACAGAACATGATTCAGAACACTGCCCAAGGAGTAGTTCACGCCGTCGTGCGTGGCCGCGTCTTCGACCGCCTCGCTGATGGCGATGCCCAGACTGCCGAGGCATCCGGGGTCTTTGGCCAGAACGGCGCGTCCGGCATTGGTTCTGTCGGTGGGGCTGGCAAACACCTCGGCGCCCCACGTATGCATCAGCGAGCGGCGATACGGTTTTTGCTGATAGCTGATCTTGACCATATAGACGGTGCACTGCAGACCGAACTTGCAGCAGGCAAAGGACAGCGCGCTGCCCCACTGGCCGGCACCCGTCTCGGTCGAGAGGCGTTTGATTCCAGCCTTTTTGTTGTAATAAGCTTGAGCGACGGCCGTGTTGGGTTTGTGGCTGCCGGCTGGCGACGTCCCTTCGTATTTGTAAAAGATTTTCGCCGGCGTTTCGAGCTGCGCCTCCCAGTGCGTGGCGCGGATCAGCGGTGTTGGCCGCCACAAGCTAAGAATCTCCAGAACCTCATCGGGAATAGGAATCCACCGCTCCTTGCTGACCTCCTGCTCGATCAGCGCCATGGGGAAGATGGCCGACAGAGCTTCGGGCCCGATCGGCTGTTTGGTTGCCGGATTGAGCGGAGGGTCCACCGGGGTTGGCAGATCCGGCAGCACGTTATACCACTGCGCAGGCATTTCGGAGACCGGCAGATAGATCGAGTCGGATTTCATCGGCATTTTCAGGCATTTCCTTTCCATGTAATGATGATGGACAATAGCATTTTCTCTCTCCCCCCGAATGGGACTCTGATAGCGCCCCATTCCAGGCACTCCTGCACATAGGCTATTGTCTTTCCAAGGGGCTAATAAACTACAGCCAAGCCGCAAGGTGAGGGATGCTTTGCGGCTTTGTCAAAAGAATTTTGCGGGAAAAGAAAGGAAGTATTTGGCGGACTAGGCAGACTTTTCACGTTTATGGCGGGTGATGAAAAGAAATACAAATAGGATGACCGCTAGAACCGTCGCGACGAGAAACCCTACGGGCGCCAGCAGCGTGCCCCATAGGTGATTTGCGCGATAGAGACGGAAAACCCATTTGCCGCGAAGCGTGTCCAACTCGCGGCGGCAGGCAACCAGCTCCCTTTCCAATTCCGCAACCTGCCGCTCCCGCACATAGTCGCGAAGGGCAATCATCATTTTATTCTCACGGCGCTGCGGGCTGCGGCACCACTCGGCCAGCGGCTCGATCGTCTTGTCCCATGTCAAATTGTCCGCAACAAGCCGTCGGGCGTTTTCGCCGCGCTCGGCTGGAAGCGACGGCTGCGAAAGGATGTTTTCAATTGTTGCGCGAAGGCCGGCCCGGTCGTCCGGCGAAAGAACCCAGCCGGCCTTATACCGCGCAATCAACGGCGCAAGATCATCGTAATCCCCGTGAATGACCGGCAGGCCGCACCACAGGTAAATGACCGTTCTCGTGGGAAACGCCAGCTCGCGCTCGGCGTTGCGCTCCATGAGATCCAGCGCTGCACCAGCGCGGCAATAGGCGTCCACCAGCTGCTCGAACGGAACAAGGCCGTTCATTTCCACGCGGGGGTCGCCGCTGAGCCGTTCGAGAATTGCTTCAAACTTGCCTCCCGAGACATCCACGGTCGGGTGGGCGCCGCCAAAAAACCGCAGGCGCCCGCGTCCTGCCGAAGCCACCGCATCGAGCAGTGTCGTCAATGCCCGCGACGGGTCCTGCCACGGCAAAAACATTCCGCCATAGACAAAGCAGGCCGGATCGCGCTCGCGCGCCGCAGGCAATTGCGGGTCGGCAGAAAAGGGAATCACGGGGCAGAGCGACGGATCGGCGACGTCAAATCCGGCTATGCCCAGAAAGGGCAGGAAGTAGAGCCGCTGCGACCGCCCGGAGCAGGTGACAAAATCGGCGCGCCGCAGCGCCGCAACCTTTTCGGCCAGGTCGCCTTCCGGCGACCGGCTGCCCCAGAATCGCCGTTCGAGCAAATGCGGGCCGGCCAGGTCAATCGCAATCGGCGCTTCGACCTCGCCCAGATCCCGCATCAATCCCCAGTGCTGCATAACAAGAATATCCGGCGAGCGCTCGCGCACGAACTCGGTCAGCAGCGGCCGGGAGAAACACCCGATCCGGCTGCCGCCATCGCCGGCGCCGGCCGCGGCCTCTTCCGGCATGGCCAGTTCGACCGAAAAGCCCGCCGATTCGAGGCCGCGCGCAAGACCCCAGGCGCGCAGGCCCGCGCCGGTTGTAATCCTGCCGGGAAAAGGAAGCGGCTCGGTTGTAAGAACGAGAATCTTCATCGCAGGTGTGAGATAAACGGGATGGACGCAATGGACACGGTGAACGGCACAGACACGCGTGTGGTTTGAAACAGCCTCGGTCTTTTGCCCCGTCCGGTTGTCCTCATTCTTTTCCCGTGTCCGGCTGTTTCAGGGTTTCCTTCCACTCGTTTCGCACGTTCAGTTCGGGAATTGTCTGCCACTCATTCCAGCGGTGGAGAATCCGGCTTTCGTCGTCATTGGCCGAATCGAGCCCCAGCCAGCCGATGGCTGCGTCGAGCCATTCCTGCGGGTAGGTTTCAATCTCCATGCCGAAGACAAACCAGTGCAGTTCGGCGCCGATACTCAGCGGCTGAAGCCGCCCGTCGTCCCACAGAACGCCGTTGCGCACAATGCCGCGGCGATACATCCGCGACCATGGATGCTCGATGTCGGTATAGTGGTTGCCGGCGATCATCTCGTTTTTCACGCGCGAACCGTAAAGCGGCCCGACACCGCCTTCCAGCCGCCACTCGCGCCAGATGCCGGCGCCCCGGCGATCCAAACCGACACTCTTGCCCTCGAAAAAAACCACACCCAACTGCGCCAAGACCGTCGCGCGTGCTTTGGCTCCTGCGCTGCGATAGCCGTGGGGTACATGGAACCGAACCCGCAGCAGATCGCACAGGTCCAGCGCGCGATCGAGTAAAAAACCGACGATCACCGGCCGCTCCGGATACGTGCGCTCGGGCGGTGCGGGAACGATGCCGGGATGAGTCCTCGGGCCGGCCGGCGCGGTGTCGGATGAATCCGGTTGTACGGCTGACGGTCTCGCGGGCAAGGTGTCGGCAGGTACTTCCGCTGCGTTTGCCGACGATTGTCCGCCGGAAAGTTGAACGGCAGCAGTGATCGAAACGGCGATGAGTGTTGCCCAAAAGTCCGCCGGCCGCACGGAAGCAATACCTTTCATGTCTGCAAGTCTCCCCGTTTGGATTCGCCGCGGAACGCCCGCGACCGTTTTACGCGGCGCGCCGCTTCCTGCCTGCTTTCTTGGGCGCGGACTCAGGTACCGGCGCCGACGCCCCCAACGGATTGCCGTTGCGCGTTGTCGGCTCCAGTTGCGCAAAGTTGTCGCCCGTCTGCTCCATCCACTTGTCCAGCATCGCCGCGAGGCGGTCGCGTTCGTCGCGCACCGGGCCGGACGAGGGCAGGGCTGCGGCCAGATTGTTGATCTCGCCGGGGTCGTTTTCCAGATCATAGAGTTCCTCGCCGAACCGCCGATAGCGGACATATTTCCATCGCCCCGCCTGGATCATGCGAATCGGATTGGCCCAGCGCTGTTTCGAGTGATACTCGCACACCATAAACTCGCGCCATCGCTCCGGCTTTCGTCCCTCGAGCATCGGCCGCAGACTCATTCCCGCGACGCCGTCCGGAATCGGAACGCCGGACAAGTCGCAGAGCGTCGGAAGCAGGTCCACGTTGGAGACCGGCGCAGCACACGTTTGTCCGCCGGCGACGACGCCCGGCCAGCAAATGGCCAGCGGCACCTCGACCAGTTCCCGATACATGCACGGGCCCTTGAACGGCAGGCCGTGCGCGCCGCCGAGATCGCCGTGATCGGAGGTGAATACGATAATCGTGTTTTGGTCGAGGCGATGGTCGCGCATAGCATCGAGGATGCGCCCGATTTCGGCATCCACGCGCTCGACCAGATGATAATACACTTCGAGATAATTGCGCCATTCGGCGTCGCCGAAGCCTTTGGCGGCCACACCCTGGTCTTCGTCGCGATAGACGCTCTGGGGTTCGGGCTTGGTGCGCAAATCATCGCGCCGGCTCTCGGGCAACACAATGGTGCGTTTTCCTATCTCGATCTGCTTTTGAATTTTTTGAAAGCCATAGATATCGTGAGGGTTGACAAAGGAAGCAAACATCACGAACGGCCGGCGGGGACCGCGCCGCAAATACTCAATTGCACAGTCGGCAACCAGTTTATCCTGTCCGCCCCTGGCTTCGTTGACCGTCTGGAAGCCGTGGGCCGACGGACTTCCGCCCAGATGCCATTTGCCAAAGTAAGCAGTATCATATCCGGCGGCGGAAAAGACTTTCCCCGCCGACGGAAGGGCCGGATCCAGTGGCTTCGATCCAATGGCATCTATATTGGTAATTACCCCCGTTGTGTGCGGCCAGCGGCCGGTGAGAATCGCCCCGCGCGAGGCCGAACACTGCGGCGTGGCGCAAAACGATTGGGTGAATCGCACGCCCTGCCGGGCGATCCCGTCCATAGCCGGTGTGCGCAACGCCGGATTGCCCGCCGCCGACATCGCATCGTACCGCTGTTGATCGGTGAACAGAAAAACGATATTGGGGCGGCTGGATTTGGATGCGGGCGTGCTCTGTCCGCGCAAGGCGCCAGGGACAGAACCCGCCAAAGCAGCCCCCCCCAATTGGTGAAGAAACGTCCGCCGCGAAAGTCCAGTCTTTCGGCTCATCGTCATTGGCCTCTCCTGCAAAGTGAATGAAACACCAACCGCTTTTGCAATTCTCCTGCAATCTGTCTTATGCGGGAGAAAACCCATCCGGCAAGCTAAATGTCGAATCGAAAAAACGGCAACAAATAATAGTTGCCGCACAGGATGCTTTCATGATACGCATTTTTTACCAGAACTGAAGTGCGAGATTATGCGAGGACCGGAGGCCGTATCATGCTCAGTCACCTGTCGCTCAGCTATCGGTTGGCCGTAACCCTCTTGTTAGTCAATCTGGCGTTGGGATTGCTGTTCCTCCATGTGAAGGTGCGCGAAACCATCGCAGTCAAAGACGAGTCGCCTGGTCTTTCCATGGACGATTTGCGCTTGCACTTTCAGGGCGACCCCACCGTCAACCGCCTGCAATTCATGATGCGCGGTCGTATGCACGATAAATTTGCGAGCCCCGACGAGATGGACGTTATTCTGGAGTGGATTGCCCAGGGCGCAACGCGCGAAGGCTATGAAAGCGATGTGGCGCCGATCCTCGCCCAACAATGTATCAGCTGTCATGGGCCCGAAGGCGAGCAATCCAGATGCCCCCTCACATCCTATGAGCAGGTGGTCCGCTATACCCAGATGTTAGACACCGGCATCTCGTATGAGACGCTGGCCGATGCTTCGCCCCTCTATTTGGTCGGTCTCGCCACCATGGCTGCGTTGATGGGCTTGGTGTTTTACGCCACCCGCTGGCGCGGTCGGTGGAAGGGCGTGCTGATCGCGTTGCCGCTGTTCTGCGCCGCCGCCAACGTATTGTCCTGGTGGTCGGCAAAACAGTCCGACTTCTTCACCTGGTTGGTTTATATGACCGGCCTGGTTTATGGCTTGGTAGTGATTGCAATGATTCTGATAACGCTAATAGACTTGTGGATTTTGGCGGAGGAAAAACCGGCCTCCCTGCCCAGCAAGTCCTAGCGATTCTCCGCCGGTTCTTTCAGCGGCGCGATCCACAGACCATACGGCACGCCCGGCCGCAATTCAAAGACCGCGTGTCGCCGGCACAGCTCGATAAACTCCAGAATGACCGTCATCGTCTTGGGGTCAAGACGCGGGTCTTGCTGAAACGGCGGATAAAACGGCGCCAGCCGGCGCGCTTCGCGAATATCGCCCGCGGCGGCTTCGAGCAGCGGTTCGAGGCTGGGCAGAGTCCGCGGGGTGTAGGTCCCCACAATTCGCCGCAATTCAAATTCGTTCACATATAAATAATCAAAGCCCTCCTCTTGCAGCCGACCGAGCAGCTGGCTGCTCGACTCCATACCCGCCGCATAGTCTGCCAGCGGGCTGCGATCGAAAACCGAACCGACACTCACGCGGCGCTCGAAGCACCCGATCCGCGCTTCGTAGAGCAGAAAGATCCGTGCATCCGGCGTCGTGCGCTCGTTGACAAACCTCTGGCTTGCCACCACGTCGGGACCGAGCGCCCATTCCAGAACTTCCAAACGCGGGGTCGTGGAAAAAAGATGCATCGCCAACGCCGGCGCCGACGGCCCTTCCGCCGCTGTGGGAAAGCCGATCCGACCCACAGCCGACGCCGGAACTTCTCCCTTCGCCGGATTGAACAGGCCCAGAAGCGCCGTTCCGATCCACAGGACGAAAGGCGCGGCCGCGCACGCGCGCCACGGTTTGCCGCTGCCCGGAATACCCTCGATCGCCCATGCGGCAAGTGCCGCCGCTGTCGGCAGAAACACCAACATGAAGCGGTCGGGATTCTTGGGGAAAACACTATGCACCAGCAGGCCCAGCACCCATGCGACGATTAGGCAATGATAGGCCATATCCCGACGGCGGGTCCAAAGCCCCAATCCCAGGACAGCCGCGAGCCACCAGCCCATGCCGGTCAAATTTTTCAGCACCGAGCGCCAGTAAGTCGCCTCGCCGGGATTCGTGCGGCCATGCGCCGCCATATAGAAGTCCGTCTGCTCCGGCGACCAGTTTTCGGTCGGAAACCACCTTGCCAGCAGCGGGTACACCGGATTGCCATGGTGGACGGCATTTTTGGCTGCCCATGGCCCAAAAACAACGCCAACCATCAGAAAGAAAAGAAAAAAGGAAATAACAGGTCCACTCCATCCATAACGACCACCGCGTCCATTCTGCCCATCCCGTCCATACCCTCCCCACCCCCTCACGCATCCCGCTCCCAGCAACACCGCAGCTGCCGGAAAAACCACCAGTCCCGCCGCGGTGTATTTGCAGCAGACCGCCAGGCCCAAAAAAATCGCCCAGAGATAAAAAAATCTCTGCTCGTTCCTTTCAAACCACCGAAGCCACGCCAGCACCGCCAGCGCCGAATACCACGCAACGCCTTGATCGTTCAGCGCATCGGCCGCTGTCTTGAGACTGATCGGATGGATCGCAAACAACAGACAGGCCAGAAGCCGCAGTGCCCGCTCTCGGCACCCGACCGCGCTGATGGCATATACGGCGGCAATGTTGGAGACATAGACGCCGAAGTTGATCCATTTGGGAACAGCCGGCAGAAGCGGATTGCCTTCCGCAAAACACCCAAGCGCATACCACATCTCGACCTCGAACGGCAGCGCGGCGTAGAACAACCGGGGAAACGCAACGATTCGCCCTTCGCGCAACCAGTGCTGAACCGCACCCAGATGATATTCGAGCACGTCGTAGTTAGCCGGCGGCGGAATCGCCCGCAAGCCCACGCAGAACACAGCAAGAGCCAGAGCAATCAGGGCGAGAACTTCGATTGGCGTTTGCGGGGTTGCCCATAGCCGCAGGCGCAGCGCAACGGTTCGGGAAAGGTATCCTGCTGTCGCCGCGAGGAGAAACAAGACCGCAAGAATCGCAAAGCCGTTCGCGCGCCAACCGCCCGCGAGTCCCAGCAGCAGCGTCGCGTGGGATAGAATCCCCATGCCGAGGCCCAGTGCAATACAGTGCAATTCCAGCGGCGTCTGGAATCGCGCACGCAAGCACTGAAGAACGAGCCGCCCGACTCCAGCCCCCGCGGCAAAAATCACAAGGCCAACAAGGATTGCGTAGAGCGTTGGGACGAGAATGATCATGGATCGCCGGGGGGTTTAAAAACCTGCAGTTCTAACTTCACATGTCAGCAGGTTGTTTGTAGTTTCGGCTTCAGCAGGGCCGTTGCCTCACGGCGCGCACAAATTCTTTCGTTTAAAGATATAGCATAGCCAAGAGGCCTGTATCTTTATGGAGCATCCCATGTTTGGTTGGGGTTGGACGCCGTGCTCAGTGCGTCGAAACTTGTCGGTGCCGTATGGGTTCATCGCGCGACAAACTATGACCCCGGCCTTTACGGGCAGCGGTCATGCGGGTCTGCATGGATCTGCGCTCCCATAGGCTCTTGCCTTGCCTCATTTCCCCTTCCCGACCGCCGCACGCACGCGTGATTCTGCCTCCGGCGTCCAGTAAGCGCAGTCCAGCTCAAGAAAAACCGACGTATAAGGCAGTGTCGAGTTGCTCTTGAGAACCAGCACGCGATACATCTCGCCGGCCTTGTCGAGCCTGGCCAGAATCTCCTCGTGCGGCAGCGTCTTGACGGTTCGTTTGGCAAGGATCTTGCCCAACACTTCCCGGTGCGCAGTGATTCCCGGCGCGTCGGTGGCTGAAACATGCTCGAGTTCGGCGTCGAGATAAACGACGGGTTTGACATGCGGCATTTCATCGAGCGCCTCCAGCACGCCGGCGACCAGGTCCAGATGATCCTCGCCGGTGACGAAGGTCTCGATCCCCGGGCGACTTTGCGCCGGATAGGCCGAGTCGGCGATCACAATCCAGTTTCGGTGGCCAAACAGAAACAGATCGGTCTTGAGTGCGTCCTTCCAGGGGCCGGCGGCGCATCCGGCCAGAAGAACCCCGGCGGCCAGCGCGGCAAGAACTCCCCGAATCCGGCGATGAGCGGTTGACATACCTCATTCCCCCTTTGTCTGTATAGAAAACGTTTCGTTTTGAAAATCCGTTGCCCTCGCGCAACCGTGAAACATTTATCACGGCAGTCCTATCACGTGGCAGCTGCCTTCTTTTTACCTAACCAATCAGCGATTTCGCGCTTGACTTGCATCCGGCCTGTTCTCAGCTTACAATGCAGCAAGATAAAAGCACGCAACGCTCATGAAAGGAACAGTGGGGATGAAAAGCAAGAACATTCTGGCATTCTTGCTTCTGGCAACCGCCGCATCGGCCGCGGAGTATCATGTCTCGGTCAATGGCAGCGACAAGAACGACGGCTCGGCGGGCAGGCCGTTTCGAACGATTTCCGCCGCCGCCCATGTGGCGCAGCCTGGTGACGTGATCACCGTGCACGAAGGTACCTATCGAGAGCGCGTCGCTCCGCCGCGCGGCGGCGCGTCGGACGACAGACGGATCGTTTATCAAGCGGCGCCGGGCGAGAAGGTCGAGATCAAAGGCTCGGAAGTCGTCAAAAACTGGGTCAAGGTCCAGGCCGACGTCTGGAAGGTGACGCTGCCCAATGCGTTCTTTGGAAAATTCAATCCCTACAGCGACCTCATCCGCGGCGACTGGTTCAACGCCAAAGGCCGCGAGCATCACACCGGCGCGGTATATCTCAACGGCGAGTGGCTGATCGAGGCAGCCAAGCTGGACGAGGTTCTGAAACCGATGCCGGACAAGCCTGACGCGCCGCTCTGGTTCGCTCATGTGGACAAGGAGAACACCACCATCTGGGCCCAATTCAAGGGCGTCAATCCCAACGAGCATCTGGTCGAGATCAATGTGCGGCAGACTGTCTTCTATCCGGAAAAACCGGGAATTAACTACATCACCGTGCGCGGCTTTACGATGCGCCATGCAGCCACGCCCTGGGCGCCGCCGACGGCCGAACAAATCGGCCTCATCGGCACGCATTGGAGCAAGGGCTGGGTCATCGAGAACAACGTCATCAGCCACTCGATTTGCTCGGGAATCGCCCTCGGAAAGCACGGCGACGAATTCGACAACACCTCGGCCAACACCGCCGAGGGCTACGTCAAGACCATCGAGCGAGCCCATGCCTTTTCCATCCCGTGGACCAAGGAGAACATCGGCCATCACCTCGTCCGCAACAACGTCATCTCGCACTGCGAACAGGCGGGCATCGTCGGCAGTCTCGGCGCCATTTTCAGCACGATTACCGACAACCACATCCACACCATTTGGGCCAGGCGCCTTTTCACCGGCGCCGAGATGGCCGGCATCAAACTCCACGCCGCTATTGACGTGCTGATCAAAGGCAACCGAATCCACAACGCCGGACGCGGTCTGTGGATGGACTGGATGGCCCAGGGAACGCGCATTACGCAAAACTTGCTTTACGACAACACGACCGATGACCTGTTTGTCGAGGTGAACCACGGGCCGTTTCTGGTGGACAACAACATCTTCCTTTCGCCGATCAGCCTTAACGACATGTCCGAAGGCGGCGCCTACGCGCACAACCTTTTCGCCGGACGCATCCTGAGCCGACCCGAACTTCGACGCGACACGCCGTATCATCCAGCCCACTCGACCCTCGTCGCCGGTCTCGTCAACACCAAAGGAGGCGACAACCGCTTTTACAACAATATCTTCATCGGCCGAGCGAACGGAAAAACCGCGGAGTACGGTCTGGCCAGCTACGACCCGCGCGAGTTCCCGCTGTACACCGGCGGCAATGTCTATTACGGGAACGCCCGCCCCTATGCAAAGGAGAGCGATGCCGTGGTGGTCTCTGATGTCGAACCCAACCCTGAAGTGGTCGAGAAGGGCGAGCGCGTTGCGCTTCGATTGACCCTGGGAACATCTCCCCAAAAAGCAGCAGCAGCGCTCGTGACCACGGAAAAACTGGGCAAGGCCCGAATCCCCGGTCTCCCCTACGAAAATCCCGACGGTTCGCCCGTGCGCATTGACACCGATTACTTTGGGAAGAAACGCAACGAAACCAGACCTTCGCCCGGCCCCTTTGAAGCCCCCGCCGAAGGACGGCTCGAACTCAAGGTTTGGGAGGAAAAATCCGGACTCTTGCGCCAGAAGGGAGATTCGGAAAAGAAACGACGCGGCTTCTTCACGGCACCGGCTCTCGGAGCGGCCACAGCGGCTTCGACGGGCGGCTCAGTGGGAGCGGTCACCAAGCCGGCTCAGGGTCGCCTCACTGTTGCCAGCGTATTGGCAATTTGGGTTTCGAAAGATCAACGAATGGCTCTTCAAATCGGATAAGATGGAAGCCCAGTTCATACTGCCCGTAGCGAACTTCAGTTTGCCGTTCGTAGTTCACGCTTCAGCGTGTTGTATGTAGTTCAAACTTCAGTTTGCCGTTCGTAGTTCACGCTTCAGCGTGTTGTATGTAGTTCAAACTTTAGTTTGCCGCTCGTAGTTCACGCTTCAGCGTGTTGTATGTAGTTCAAACTTCAGTTTGCTGGATCATTCCCCACTTTAGCAGGGCTTCTATCTCGCGGCCGGCACAACAATATTGCCCCGCCAAAGCACAGGGGACATTCATCAAATTAAGGTTCGAACTCCAAGCGGGCGAATCTCAATATCCATAAAGTGCGGCTTGAAGCTCTGCCAAGAGTTGCTTTCACTAAAACGAAGGACAACCAGAACCAATTACCAAGAATTCCCTTAGGAGGAAGAACCATGGAACGACGCAGCTTTCTGAAGACCGCCGGCCTGGCCGCCGGCGCGGTGTGGACCTTTCCTGCATCATTCCACGCCGCCCCAGCGCAAAAACCCAACATCATCATCATTATGTCCGACGACATGGGCTTTTCGGACATCGGCTGCTACGGCAGCGAAATCCAAACCCCCGCTCTCGACAGCCTCGCTGCCAACGGCGTGCGCTTTACGCAGTTTTACAACACCGCCCGCTGCTGCCCCACCCGCGCATCCCTGCTCACAGGCCTCTATCCCCACCAGGCCGCCGTCGGCCACATGATGGAAGACCGGAATCTCGACGGCTATCAGGGCGACCTTAGCCGCAACGCCGTCACCATTGCCGAGGTGCTCAAGTCTGCCGGCTACGGCACCTATGCGGTCGGCAAATGGCACGTCACCCGCTTTGCCGGCCCCGAGGGCCCCAAACACAACTGGCCGTTGCAGCGCGGCTTCGATCGCTACTACGGCACGATCACCGGCGCCGGCAGCTTTTATGATCCGGGAACGCTCACGCGCGACAACACGATGATCTCGCCCTTTGCCGATCCGGAGTATAAGCCCAAGGTCTTTTATTACACCGACGCGATCAGCGATCACGCCGTCCGGCTCATCCAAGAGCACCGCGAGCGAACGCCCGACAAACCCTTCTTTATGTATGTGTCCTATACCACCGCCCACTGGCCTATGCACGCGCTCGAAGAGGACATCGCCAAGTACAAGGGCAAATACGACGGCGGTTATGAACCGATCCGCCGCGCACGGTTCGAGCGCCTCAAGCAGATGGGCTTGATTGACCCCAAATGGGAACTATCGCCACAGGCGGGCAACTGGGATGAGGTCCTGAACAAGCCGTGGGAAGCCCGGTGCATGGAAGTCTATGCCGCCATGATTGACCGAATGGACCAGGGCATCGGGCGCATCGTCGCCGAACTCAAGCGACTGAACCAGCTGGACAATACGCTGATTCTCTTTCTCGAGGACAACGGCGGCTGCGCCGAAAACACCGGTCGCAACGGCAATATGACCCGCCCCGCACAACCGACCCTGCCGCCGATTCCGCTCGATGCCATCCGCCTCGAGGTCATTCCCAAACAGACCCGCGAAGGCTTCCCCATTATCCAGGGACAGGGCGTGATGCCCGGCCCTCCGGATACGTATATCGCCTACGGGCAAGGCTGGGCCAATGTGTCCAACACGCCGTTCCGCGAATACAAGCATTTTGTCCACGAGGGCGGAATTGCCACGCCGCTGATCGCGCACTGGCCGGCGGGCATCCGGCGCAAAGGCGAACTCGAACATCAACCGAGCCATGTGATTGATCTCATGGCAACGTGCGTGGACGTTGCGGGCGCAAAGTATCCCGCCGAATTTGCGGGCAACAAAATCACCCCGCTCGAAGGCCGCAGTCTTCTTCCCGCCTTCCACGGCAAGCCCGTCGAGCGCGAGGCGATCTTTTGGGAGCACGAGGGCAATCGCGCCATCCGAATGGGCCGATGGAAACTGGTGGCCAAGAATCCGGGTGGACCGTGGGAACTCTATGATGTGGAAAACGACCGCACCGAAATGCACGACCTGGCGGCGAAAGAGCCCGAGCGCCTGAAGGCCATGGTCGCCCAATGGGAAGCCTACGCCCGACGCACCAAAGCCCTCCCGTGGCCGTGGAAACCCGAATACGGCCAGCCGGCGGGGACTGCGGCGGGCGAGAAAAAGGCCGGCAAAAAGGCCGCCGGCAAAAAGAAGACAACCAAATAGCCGGCTTTGGAAGTATCCGGTGCTAATTGAGCAAGTCGGGGAAGCAAAGGGAATAGTGCTGTTGGTGTTTTTTTTGCACGGAAGAAATGGCATAATAACGGAAATGGATTATAATCGCAAAGGCAGATTCCCTCCCTGTCATTTGCGGCCTTGCAGGAGATGGCCGCTTTGGGTTGGAAGAACAGCGGTTCCACCGGTAATTCCGGTCAGGTTCTCCTCCAGCACATGCCAGGCTTTTTTGGGCCGTCCCGCGCCGTCATGCACTCCAAGTGTCTGCAGATAGGCCTTGAAGCGTGCGGAATTGCCCAACTGATAATACCGGCTAAAATCGTTCACCATCCAGTCCGGCAGGTCACACATCAGGAAGAAGTTGGCGAACTCGAACGTTCCGGGATAGGCGCGAAGGCCCTCGAGGACGTGGGCGACGAATTGCGCCTGCGCCTGCTCGGAACTGCCGTTCAGGGGCGACGACGGATAGCCGACTTCCTGAAGGACCACGCCGGTCAGCCCCAACTCGGCGGCGATCTCCGTCATGCGTTTCATGTCGGCGGCCACGCTATCGGGCGGCCGTATGGTAAAGTCGGGATTGAGCGGATAGTAGGTGAGCGAGAGGAAATCGGTCTGGGAAAGAATCGGGGCAAGACGTTTGCGCAGCTCGGGGTCGGCAATTCCGTCAAACGTCGCTGTGGCGCTGATTTGCACGCCGGGAATCTGACGGCGAAACCGCTCGCGGGCGGCTCCGAACAAGGCGGCAAAAGGCGCGATTTCCTCTTTGTGGTTCTTAAAGTATACATCAATCTCGTTGCCGATACACACGCGCCGGACACCGGCTTTCGCCAGACGCGGTGCGAGCGCATCCGCCAGGGCGAGAAGGCGTTCGCGCATTTCGTCGAAGCGGCGGCCCGATAGATCCCCCGGCGTCGAGCGGTTGTGGGTGTCGGGCGCCCGAAGCGTGAACAATTCGACCGACTGGCCGACGGCAGCCGCCCGCTCGAAATTGCCGTCCACATCGGCGAAATCCAACACGCCTTTGCGTCTTTCGATCTCGTCCCAGCGGCGGCTGACGTATTTGCCGTTGGCACCAATTTGGGCACTGAGCACCACATAATGCAGGATATTGTCGAGCAGCGTCTTTTGCTCGGAGGGGGTCATTCTGTTGGGCGGCTTGGAGAATACATGGGCTGCCGGGTTGTCGGAAATGCCGACGCGAACCTGGCGGGCTGTCCTGGGCGGGGCGGACAGAACGGTTTTCGGCGCAGAGGTCGGCGGCGGGGTCTCCGTGCCGCCCTGTTCCTTCTTTTCAAGCAAAAAGGCAAAAGGGCCCTCGCCGAACTGAACAAAGCCTACGCCCGGCGCCAGAGTCCAGACCATGTCGTCCCCGCCTTTGGTTGTCTCGCGAAACCGAATGCACCGGTCGAACGTGCCGGCAGGAGTTTGGACACGGAGCGCGGGGCCTTCGACTTTGATTTTGCCGATGGCATTGCTCCATGAGGCGCCGTCGGAAGCGCTTAGATCAAAGTAAAGAGTTTTGTCCGGCAGATCAGCCCGGGTGCCGCCAATGACCGCCGCCTTCATGTAGATGCGCGAGCCGTCCTTGATCAGAACCCACTCCACCGAATTCCACGGATTCGTGAACCGGATTCGGTATGCCGCATCGTCTTTCGCAACCACTTCGAGGACCACAGGTTTGTCCCGCAGGGCGGGTGCCGGGGTTCGAAGAGTCCATTTGACTCCCGGCTGCAATGGGAGGTAGTCATCGGCGGGCGCAGCGGCTGCAGCCGAAACAGAGGGTGCAGATTCACCGGCACACGCAAACAGGCAGCAACACAGCGACGCCAGAACAATCACCGTCGCACTGCGGATGGATCGTAGGCATGATGGATTGTGCATGATGACTCCAGTCTGGGTAACCAGGAAGTTGTCTCAGCCGCACGCGGCCCGCTGGTAGGCCGACAGTGTGCGCTGCGCCGTCGTGCGCCAGCTGAATTCGCCGGCCCGCGCGAGGCCTTTTTCGCGCAATTGCGCGCGAAGCGACTCGCTTGAATACAGCTCGCAAAGAGCCGCCGCCATGGCGTCAACCGATTGCGGGTCCACCAAATACGCCGCCCCGCCGGCAATCTCCGGCAGACTCCCCAGATTCGAGGCGATCGAGGGAACGCCGCATGCCATCGCCTCCAAAAGCGGCAGGCCGAATCCTTCCCACAGCGAGGGAAAAACAAACATCTCCGCCGCGTTATAAAGAAGGGGCAACTCTTCGTGGCGCAGGTAGCCGGCTTCGATTACGTAAGCCCGCGCGCCCAGCCGCTCGACGGCCGCGTCAATTTGCCCGGCCTGCCAGCCGCGCCGTCCGGCCAACACCAACGGCCAGTCGCAAAGACTCTCTTGTCGAAAGCGATGATACGCCTCGATCAACCGGGCGACGTTCTTGCGGGCGTCCAGCCGCCCGACAAATAGGACAAACGGCCGGCTGATTCCGCAGCGCTGTTTTGCCCATTGCCGCGCAGCCGCCTTGTCCATCGGGTGAAATTGTTCCTCAATCCCATGATACACAACTTCCATGCGATTGGGAGAAATGCCCAGCCGTTCGGCCGTCAAATCGAGAACATTTTGCGAAACGCACAAAATCCGCCGCGCCTTCTTCAAGCCTGTCAGCAACAGACGATTCAGCCGCGCCAGAATCAGCGGATCATAAAACTCCGGATGGTTGAACGTGCTGAAACAGTGATGCGTGAACACATACGGTTTGGGAGAGAAAGGCGGCGGGGTGAATGTGGCATGATAAAGTTCCACACCGTCCCTCGCCAAAGCCAGCGGCAGACTCAGCGGAATGCTGATCCAGCGGATAGACGGGCGCAAAATGCGGAACGAGAAATTGCCTTGATCCACACGCACCGCATCAGCGGCCTCGCGGCTGAGGCAGTAGATCCGATACGTGTTCTCGCGATCCAGTTCGGCCAGCGCGCCAATCAGCGACCGTTCATAGGTCTCCGGCCCGCCCGCCTGCCGGCCCGCCATTACGACGAACAGACCATACCGCATCCCTGCATCACCTCGACATAGGCCTCCTCGACCCGGCGGACCGCCGCGGCCAGCGAATAGTCGTTTTCGACAAAGCGGCGCGCGGCCGCCCCCAAACGCCTCCGCTCGGCCTCGCTTTCGATCAACCGCGCCACCGATTCGACAAATCCCTTCTCGTCTCCCGCCGCAGTGAGCAAACTGTTCTCTTCATTCTTAAGCACCTCGCGAAGCCCGCCCACATCGGACGCCGCAATCGGAAGACCCACGGCCATGCCGGTCAAGATGGCCAGCGCTACGCCTTCCATCCACGACGGATGGACCTGGATGTCCGCCAGCTGCATAAGCGCCGGCAGGTCCTCGACAAAGCCGGGGAACCGGACCGTCGAGTCGAGCCCCAGCTCCGAGCACAGCCGCTTGAGGTCAGCCTCCAGCGGGCCAACGCCCAGAATGAACAGGCGAGCGTGCGGATAGCGTGAGACAATTCGCCGAAAGCTGCGCAGCAGGAAGTCGTGGGCTTTCTCCGGATAGAACCGCGCAACGTTGATCAGAAGGATCTGGTCGTCGGCAATCCCAAGAGCGCGCCGCCGCCGAAGACGCTCCTCCGCACTCCACTCCACCCAGTTGCACTCGAAGCCGCAGATCAGCAGACGCACCTTGTGCGCGGGAATTCCTAAAGCCAGTGTCTTGCGATAGGTGTCTTCACAGTGCACCGTGACGAGGTCGAACCGACGGATCACGTACTTGTCAATGCTTTGCAGGAGATTTCGTTTCCAGTCGAAATTCGACCACACGTAGCAAGTCGTCATGGTCTTGACAGGCGCCAGCCAGCGCACAACGCCCCCGACGTAATCGGCATACCAATTGTGGGTATGAAGGATATCCACATCATAGCGGCGGATCAACCGGCGCAGAGCCCGCGCGGCGCGGAAGATCGGCTTGTGCCGGCCCCACGGGATTTTCTCCACACTAATCCCCGCCCGCTCGGCAGCCCGCACAAACGGCTCCTCGGTCGCCCCTGGATTGGCAAAGCATGCCACGTGCACATTAAATCGCTCGCGGTTGATCTTTCGCACCCAGTTGATCAGCGCGGTTTCCACGCCTCCATAGGCCATTGTGTGAACCAAATGGAGAACAGTGATCTTGGAGTTGAGCGGGCGATTCGTTGCCATAGAGGGGGGTCTAGGATTGGACGGTAGCAAGTCCGTTGGTCCGGCGCAGCGGGAAAAAACGCGCAGGCGGCCGGACAGGGTCGCTCATGGCACAAGACTCCGGTCGCACAGCACGACGCCCAGCAGCGGGACTTTCAAGGCATCGAGGGCGCGCTGCATTTCTAAAACGTCGCTGCGCGTGTGCCAGCCTTTCGCAACCACAAAAACCACTCCGTCGGCGCGGGATGCGAGAATCGCTGTATCCGGGTATTTCAACAACGGCGGAGCATCCACGATCACATAGCGATAATCGGCGCGCAACGCCTCGAGCAACCGAGCGTACTCATCGCTCAGAAGGAGCGAGAGAAAATCCACCGCCGGATTCCCGGTGGGCAGCAACGACAAGGTCGGAACGTCGGACGGAACAATCGCCTGCGCCGGTTCGGCCTGACCCAAAAGCAAGTCCGACAGTCCTTTGACCCATCCATCGCCCGATTCCGTCTCGGAACGGCGCCGCAATACATAGCGGTTGATGGACGGGGACCGGAAATTGGCGTCCACCAACAGGGTCTGGCCTTCTTCCATCAGCGCCAGGGCAAGCGCAATCTGAAAAGCGATGGTGCTGACGCCTTCGCGTTCGGCCGTACCGGTCAGGGCAACCACACGCTTTCCGTTTCCCAACGCCGTTTTGATCCGCACGGCCAGCGGAATGGCGTCTTCGGAAAGAGTGAATTCGCTGTGCTGCGACTGGCCGAGAATTTTCAGCATCTGGTCGCGCGAGAGAAAACCCAGCTTCCGCATCGCCAAACCGAGCAACACATGTTTGCCCTTCGACCGCTGCCGGCGCTGATATTCCAGCGCTTCTTCCACCTGCTGCGGCGTGGCAAATCCCATGCTCACCGCATTGGCGCCGAAAGGAATACGAGGTTTTCCCATTTCTCTCCGCCCGCCGGTGAGAATGGAATGAAAAACTGTCCTGTTGGAAACCTCACCAGCCCTTACTAAGCTAAATTTGAATCTTTCAGGCGCATCCGTCAATGTTTATTTCTGAAAAATACCCACAGTCGGTAAAGAAATGTACAATGCCATGGCGCTTGACAATTCGGCGAAGCTTGCGTAGCAAACCCCTTGCGCCAACGGAAAACCTGCGCCGCAAGCGCAAGCATTCCGGCAAATCGGGCGGGCGTTCGACAAGCGGCCTAGCCCCCCACAACAAGGAGAAGAACCATGGCCCAATTGTCTCGGCGATATTTCCTCGAAATGGCTCTATCCGGAGCCGCGATGTCTGCAATGCCTGCAGCACTGTCGAGTGCGGCAGCTGCCGCCGGCAAAAAGATGAATGTCCTCTTTTTTGCTGTGGACGACCTCAAACCCAACATTGGCTGCTTCGGCGATCCCATCGCTAGGACGCCTAATCTGGACCGAATCGCGGCGAAGGGGACGATTTTCACGCGCTGCTATTGCCAGCAGGCCGTTTGCAGCCCGTCGCGCACCTCGCTCCTGACCGGCCTTCGGCCGGATTCCACCCAGGTCTATGATCTGGAGACCCACTTCCGCGACACGATCCCCAACGTCGTCACCCTCCCCCAGCAGTTCAAAAAGCACGGCTATCATGCGCAGGGACTGAGCAAGATTTATCACGGCGGCCTCGACGACAAACAGTCGTGGTCGGTGCCCCACTGGCAACCGCAAACGCCGGGCTACGGCAAGCCGGAGAATCTCGAATTGATGAAACGCTTGTATGCGGAGATCAAAAAGGCGGGCAAGGACCCGAAGCAGCGCCAAAACCGGCCGCGCGGGCCGGCGTGGGAAGATGCCGATGTGCCGGATAACTATTTTGCCGACGGGGCGACTGCGGATCGCGCCATCCAAGTCTTGCGCGAAATTAAAGACAAGCCATTTTTCTTTGCCGTCGGTTTTCTGAAACCGCACCTGCCGTTTGTGGCGCCAAAAAAATATTGGGACCTGTACGACCCCAAAGTGTTCAAATTCGCGGAATATCGCGAGGCGCCGAAAGACTGCCCGCCTCTGGCCATGTCGTCGTGGGGCGAACTCCGCGCCTACTACGGCATCCCGAAGCAGGGGCCGCTGTCGCCCGAACAGGAACGTTCGATGCTCCACGGCTACTACGCCGCAACCAGCTATACCGACGCGCAGGTCGGGCGAATTCTGGACGAATTGGAAAAGCTGGGTCTGGCCGACAACACGATTGTTGTTCTCTGGGGCGACCATGGCTGGCATCTGGGCGACCACGGCCTGTGGTGCAAGCACACCAACTTCGAGCAGGCCACGCGCTCGCCGCTTCTGATCAGCGTGCCGGGGCAAAAAACGGCCGGCAGCCGGTGCGATCGCCTGGTCGAGTTCGTGGACATCGCGCCGACGCTGATGGAACTGTGCGGCGTGCCGCCGACGGAAAACCTCGAAGGCCTGAGCTTCAAGCCGCTGATCGAGGACCCGAATCGCGCATGGAAGAAAGCGGCGTTCAGCCAATATCCGCGCGGCGGCGGCAAAGGCCAACCCGGTTATATGGGCTATTCCATGCGGACGGATCGCTATCGCTTCACCGAATGGCGTCCGCGCAAGGACAACGGCGAAAAATTCCACGAACTGTATGACATGGAGAAAGACCCGCTGGAGACAGTGAACCTGGCGGCCAGCAAGGAAAATGCCGACCTGGTCAGGCAGCTGTCGGCGATGCTCGATGCCGGCTGGAAAGGCGCCTTGCCGCCGCGCTGAGCGCAATACGAAGTCGCGTGGGCGGGATCATGCGCGGGCGTTTTGCCCGCGAAAAAACTTGTACCAAGGAGACTGAACCATGGGAAAGAAACAGGCACTAGCCGCTGTATTCCTGGCGGGGTTTCTGACGGTCTCAGGGGTCGTTTTTGGGGCAGCACCGGAGTCGAAAAAGGCTGACACGAACGCGTTTCAGGCTTTTCGCGCCGGGGAAATGAAACAGTTTATTCAGTTCCGCTCGGAACTGGCAAAGAGCAAGGAACCCCAGGGGGAACTCATCAAAAAGTTTCAAGACTTCGGCGCGAAGATGATCGAGCGGTATGAAAAATTTGCGGCCTCCCCCGAGGGCGCCCCTCATGCCATGGATGTGAAAAAAGAAGTGATCATGATTGCCGTTCAACTCCTTGACGATGGCAAGA
Source organism: Candidatus Sumerlaeota bacterium (assembly GCA_017161705.1). GTDB lineage: Bacteria > Sumerlaeota > Sumerlaeia > JADFCW01 > JADFCW01 > JADFCW01. Next base: position 67,530 of record JADFCW010000002.1, read on the forward strand.
AGGTGAAAGAGGTCATCGCCTCGGAAAAAAACCCGGACAATGCCATCGCGCTCAAGCTGCACGCCGCCAAATTGTGCGGTCAGAGCGACATGGACAAAGAAGCCAGGGAGTTGATTGACGCATTGCTGGAAGACGCAAAAGACAAGCCAGAGTTGCAAAAAGAAGTGGACGCCTTGCGGTTTCAAGTCGTCCCCCAGGGCCTGCCGTTCCCCGAATTCGCCGAGGGAACCAAAGACCTCGACGACAAGCCTATCCGAATCGCCGATTACAAAGGCAAGGTGGTGCTGGTGGATTTCTGGGCGGCCTGGTGCGGACCGTGCATGGCCGAGGCGCCGAATGTCGTGAAAGCCTACGAAAAATATCATCCAAAAGGGTTCGAGATCATCGGCATCTCGCTGGATAATTCCAAGGACAAGATGCTGGCGGCCATGAAGGAAAAAGGCATGACGTGGCGGCAGTATTTCGACGGGCTGGGCTGGAAGAGCAAAGTCGGCTCGCAATACGGTATTCATGCCATTCCAGCGACCTATCTTGTCGGGCCGGACGGCAAGATCATCGCCGGAAATGTCCGCGGAAAACGCCTGGAAGAGGAATTGGAAAAGGCGTTGGGGCAGAAGTAATCCGCGCGCGTCCATATTCCTGGGGAACTCCGCACCGCGCGTGTCCGGAGGCAGGGAATACTCATGGGCAAAGTCAAAAACCATCACTTCTACGTTTGCTCGCACACCCATTGGGACCGCGAGTGGTATGGCCCGTTCGAGGACTTCCGCATGCGGCTGGTCGAGCTGACCGACGAGTTGCTGGATTACCTCGAAGACGAACCGGAGTATCGTTGCTTTAACTTCGACGGGCAGGCGGTGGTGGTGCGCGACTATCTGGAGATCCGGCCGCATCGGTTGGACGACCTGCGCAAGGCCGTCACAGCAGGGCGAATTCGGATCGGGCCGTGGTATATCCTGCCCGACGAGTTTCTCGTCAGCGGCGAGTCGTTCGTCCGCAATTTGCGTCTGGGCCATCGCATCGCCAGCGAAATGGGACGCGTCGCCAAGGTAGGCTATTTGCCCGACTGCTTCGGACAGGCCTCGCAGATTCCGCAGATCCTTCTGGGCTTCGGAATCGACTCCTACCTGTTCTGGCGCGGATTTTCGCCGGAGCACGACCCGCCGGAACTATGGGTCGAGGGCCCGGACGGCTCGCGCGTGCTCGCCTATCATTTGCACGACGGCTACAGCAACCTGGCATTCATGCCGCACCAGGCGCCGCCCGAAGTGCAGCAGATGTGGTTGGACCGGTCGAACGAGTCAGACTGGTCGGACCTGTCAGGCCTGTCAGACAAGTCGGACCAGAAAAGTGCGGTCCGCTGGTCGGTCCGCGCGAAATTCCTGACCCTCAAAGCCCTCGCCGAGCGCCAGGTGCTGAGCGACGGATCGAAGGTTCATCTGATGATGAACGGCTTCGACCACATGCGCATTCACAAGGACTTGCCCGAGGTGCTCCGCCGCGCGCAGGAAGAATGCGAGGGCTGGACCTTTCATCATGCCGCGTTCGAGGAATTTTTTGAAGCGCTCAAGGCCGAACGCGGCGACTGGCCCGTGGCGCGTACGCCCATGCGCGATACCGCGCGCGATCCGGCCTCCGGCGCCTACATTCTCGACGGCGTCCTCTCGTCGCGCATGTATCTCAAACAGGCCAATGCGCGATGCCAGACGCTGCTGGAGCGATGGGCCGCGCCGCTGGAGACGTGGAAGTGGCTTGAAGGCGGCCGTTACGAACAGGCATTTCTCGATCGCGCGTGGGAGTTGCTCCTGCAAAATCAGCCGCATGACAGCCTGTGCGGGTGCAGCGTGGACGCCGTGCATCGCGACAATGAGAACCGCTTCGCGCGATGTTGGCAGATCGGCGAGCAATTACTGCGGCGGTCGCAGACTGCGATCGCAAATCGGATGGATTGTGCCTTTGCAAAATCCGGCGAGGGGGTGCTGATTGTCTTCAATCCTTCGCTGCGGCCCAGCTCCCAACGGGTCGAGGCGCAATTGCAAATAGACGCCAGGGAATTTGCGCCCATGGCCACAGCGGGTGAAGCCGCGCGGAAGATTCGCGGCGTGCAGCTTTTCGATCACGACGGCCGTGAGATCGCGGCTAGGGTCTGCAACATCCGCACCGAAACGACCAACGAGCCCCATGCGCCTGATGAACGTGGACTGGTCAATCATCGCCGCCTTATCGCCGACGCAACATTCTGGGCCGACGACCTCCCGCCGCTCGGTTATCGCGCGTATCGCTTCCGTTTCGTCAATCAGCCTACGAATCGCAGCGGCTCGCTTTTTTACGACGACGATACGATGGCAAACGAGTTCCTGAAGGTGACGGTCGGCGGCGACGGGACCATCGGAATCGCCGAGCAGGGCCGCACGAAAGAAGACGCCGAGCGTCTGCCGCGCTGGATTGACGTGCACTATGAAGATGCCGGCGACTGCGGCGACTCCTACAACTACGCCAGGCCGCTGAACGACCGTGTCGTAGTCGGGTTGGGCTGTCCGACGCATGTCGAGATTGTCGAGGACTCGCCCGGCGCGGCGGCATTCAAAATCACACAGCGGCTCGACGTGCCGGAGTCGTTTGATTTCGCCTCCCAGCGCAGAAGCGAAAAGACGGTACCGTTGGAAATCATCACCCAGGTGACACTTGGCGCCAAATCGCGGTATGTGCAGTTCCGCACACGACTGAAAAACATAGCCTGCGATCATCGTCTCCGCGTCCGGTTCAATCCGTGGTTCGAACTCGGCGGCGAAGAAAAACTATCGGTCTTCGCCGAAGGCCCCTTCGACGTCGTGCAGTGGCCTATCGCGCCGCAGCACCCAGACCCCCAACACTGGATTGAGAACCAACCGGCGACGATTCCGCAGCACTCGTTCGTGGACGTGAGCGACGGGAAGTGGGGCATCGCCGTATTCAACAAGGGGCTGCCCGAAGTCGAGGTCGTGCGCGAACCCGAACCGCGCATCTATCTCACGCTCTTCCGCAGCTTCGGCTGGCTCAGCCGCACAGACAATCCCGCGCGCAAAGGGTCGGCGGGGCCGGAACTGGCCACACCCGAAGGACAGTGTCTGCGCGAAATGGAGTTTGAATTCGCCGTCTATCCGCACCCAGGCCGCTGGGATGAGGCAGGCGTGCAGGCGATCGCCCATGAGTTCGTCGCTGGAACTTCGTCGCTTTGCATCGCTCCCCATGCAGGCGATCTGCCGCCTGTGAAGGAATTCCTGCGCCTCGAAGGCGATCCGAACATTGCCCTCTCGACCATCGAGCGATCGCAGGACGGCGAGGGCGTCATTATCCGCCTCTGGAACGGCACAGAGCATAACCGCGAAGGACGGTTGATTTTCGACCGGCCGGTAAAGTCCGCGCACCGCGTGCGTCTGGACGAAACCGTCGAAGAAGCGCTGACGGTGGTCCGACAGCGGGAAGTGCCCTTGAAAATCGGCGCAAAGAAAATCATAACGGTCAAGGCGGTGATCGCCGCGCGCGCTGAGTCGCATTTGCCGCTTTCTTCCAGGAAGCATTGACGAGAAATTCCAGCGGCATTGTTGATTTCATACAACTGGCAGCGAGGGGGCTATTGTCATGATCGAACAAACGTTGGTTCTAATCAAACCCGATGGAGTCCGCCGCGGCCTGATCGGAGAAGTGATCCGGCGATTCGAGGCAAAAGGCCTGCGGATTGTCGCCTTGAAGATGCTCCAGTTTAACGAAACCTTGACCCGCCGCCATTACGGCCAGTATGCAAAAAAAGACTTTTATCCGGCGCTCAGCCGCTTCATTCAGTCCGGGCCGTCGGTAGCAATGGTCGTCGAGGGCCCGGATGCAATTGCCCTTGTCCGATTGATGCTGGG
>JADFCW010000351.1 GCA_017161705.1 Candidatus Sumerlaeota bacterium
CGCGGGCGCGCGCCGAATTTCAAAAATTCATTGAAATGGCCGAAAACGACCCATCGCAAAAAGACAACGTCAAACGTGCCCGCGAGTGTCTGAAGGGACTCGAATGACCATATCTCGCTGAGCGCCAAATGAACCGGCACCCCGTCTCGCGCCCTTGGCCCCGATCGTGACGCGAGCCTCTTGGCGCTCGCCTCAATGGAGGCAGGGCGGCCAGCCGCTCTGATTACATGTATGGCGAACCCAACCGTAACCGACGGCGACAAGATCGGCGCCTATCGCATCCTTGCCGTCCTGGCTCGGGGCGCCACGAGTGAAGTGTTTAAAGGCATTGATGAAGAATTGCATCGCGTCGCCGCGATCAAACTCCTCTCGCCCGAGTTTATCAAAGACCCCGAAGCCCTTGCCCGCTTTGAACAAGAATCGCGCGCCCTGACCGAACTCAACCACCCCAACATTGCCCGAATTCTCGAAACCGGCATCACGTGGGACGGCCTGCCCTATTTTATCATGGAGTTCGTGGACGGCCGAAGCCTTAAGGACCTCATTGACAACAAAATCGAACTCCCCTTCTCCCAGCAGATTGACCTGTTCATGCAGGCCGCCCGGGGACTGGATGCCGCCTTCCATCGCAACATTATCCACCGCGATATCAAACCGGCCAACCTGATGGTTACACAGGACTGGACAGTCAAAGTCGTGGATTTCGGCCTGGCCAAAGTGATCCGCGAGGACGCTTACAAAAGCGTCGCTGGACGCCTCATGGGCACACCGCGCTACATGGCCCCGGAAGTTGCATTGGGGCGGAGTGCCGACTGGCGGTCCGACATCTACTCCCTGGGCGCAACCTTCTACCATTTGCTGACCGGCCGGCCGCCCTTCGACGGCGAAACGCCCGCCGCCGTCATGATGCAGCACATCAACAGCCCGCTGCCTCCACCCTATCTCATCAATCCCGCCATTCCTGGCGACGTCTGCGAGATTGTCCAGAAGACCATGGCGAAAGACCCTGCCGAGCGCTATCAGGATTATGATCAACTTCTCCAGCATCTGCGCCAGGCCAAAGTGGCACAAGTCCATCACGAACGAGCTCTCGCCGAAAAGGCGCTTGCCAGCGAAACGGCGGCCGCCGAGGCTGCCGCTGTCGCCCCCGCAACACCCGACTCGCCCGTTCTGCCCCATCGGGTAGAAGGCGGGGGCGTCTCCCGCACAGGTTCTCTCTATGAAGCCTACGATGCCCGCATGACCCGTCGCCGCATCTTGCTCTTGTCGGTTTTGCTGATCGCGGGCCTGGGTGCGATGGCTTATATGCTCAGCCCGCGTGGATCCGAAACCGCGGCCGGAGGCTTGCGCGGAATGATCCGAGCCCTTCTGGCCAATCTGAAAAGCGGCAAAGCCCTCAGCCCCGAGGAGAGATACAATAATCAGTATCAGGCGACTTTGGTTAAACTGAACTTTTTGTCCGCCGCCGTGAGAGAATACCGCGTGCGAACCGGGCGCGACATCAAAACCCTCGACGACCTGATCAAGCGCCGCATCATCGGCAAAACAGATTTTGCCGACGGATTTGGCGGCCTCATCCAGTACGAACCCTTACTGCGCCGCATTCGTTCCGCCGGTCCGGACAAGATCATGAGTTCCGCCGACGATTTTGTCGCCGATGAAAACGGCCAAATTGTCGCCCACCCGCCCATACCCGAAATCGCCGACCAGGAAGAATTCACCGCCACCGTCGAACGCCGAACACCGTAACGGCAAGAACATCATCTCATGATGAAAGATTTCAAGCCGGCCATAAAAGCCAGTGCAATAGCCATGAACCCATACGGCAAAGCGGCCGCATGGCTGCCGCTTTTGCTCGACAAGTTTCGACGCGCCGAACGTGGCCTGTAGCCCTAACCAGACGTGGGATGCCCAAACATACGACGTTCCGCAAAGATGCAGGCATTTTGGCTAAATCTTTGAAGGGAAGAGTCCCATCGGTCGGGTCGCAATGGTATCTCATGCGGTCGGGGTGGAACCCGACCCTCCCTGCCTTTGCACCGAGGGGCATGGATTGCCTGCACACCACTTCCTGCTCCAGATAGCAGGCGGGAGGGCCATGCACCATGGCGCCTTTGCGCGATCTTTCACTTGAACGATCGCGACCCGTCGGCTCGCAGCCAAAATCCCTTGCCTTCGATTCTTTTCCTAGCACACGCTCCTGTTTGCGAGGCTTTTGGATAGGCCAAATGCTTCCTTGCTTCTCCGTCTTTTCGGACCGGGAATCACACAGTGCGCAGGTTTTTCGCTTTCTTCCGCTACGAGCTCTGGATGCACATCAAGAGTTGGCGGCTATGGCTTTGTCTGGGCCTCCTGATGGCCGCCGCTGTTCCATGGGCCGTACTTCTTGCGGCCGACCCGTCGCGCGAAACGCTCGATGATCTGATCGGCGGCTATTTGGAAAAAACACTCTGGCTGTGGCAGCTGTTCGTCCCGGTTGTGATCATTATCGCCGTGGACTCCATCGGTCGCGTCCGCGTCACAGGCGTTCATCGCATTCTCTTCACAAAACCCTTTTCCACGTTCAGCTATGTTCTGGGCTGCTGGGCCGCTGTCTCCGCCGTGGCAGCTTTTCTGGCTGCCGCGACTCTGGCCGCCCGTTTCGCCGTCGGGCGAATTTATTTCGATCCGCTTCTTCGACCGGAGCCGTTCATCTGGCTATGGGCTTTGGGAGCAGCGCCGTTGGCCATGGGTCTGGCCGCACTGGTCGTTTGGATTCGCGTTGTGTTCAAGCACAACATTTTGGCCTACGGCGGGGCGATTTTGCTCGCCGGTTTTCTGTATCATTACACCGATAAACTGGGCTGGCCGTTTCTGGGGTGGAGCGAGCCGCTACTCGAGCCACTGCGGCAACCCTATATCCCCGAGATCGGCCGCGATCTCAGCGCCTCGCTGTACTTGTCCGGGCTTCTCAATACCCTTGCCCTCTCTCTGACGTTTCTGGTTCTGGCCGGCTATCATTTTCGCCGCCGTGAACCCCAGCGAAGCATTACGGCCAAGGACTGTCGCTGGACAGACATGCCGACGTTCCGGCGCTTTTTCACAGACCTCCTGCCCGACCGCCAGGCCGGCGCCTCTGTCCATGCCGCACTCCTGGTCGCACTTGCTTTCGCCGCAGCCCTGGCCGGACGCGCCCTGTGGGAAAATCGCGCGCGCTCACGCCAGGAGCAACAGTGGGCGCGCGAACTGCGCGAAGAACTTCGACACCACGGCCCTGTCGCCTCCGGTCTTTCCATTCGCCACATCGCCGGCTCGTTGGCCGTTTCCCGCTCTGGTCAGATCGCCTGCGATCTCCGCGTGGACGTAGCCAACACCACCCGGACTGCTGTTTCGTGCGCGGTCTTCAGCTTGCCGTTCGGCACGGCCATCCAGCGCGCGGAAAGTGCCAACGGAGAGGCTCTGCGCCTGCGGCGCTGGGCGAATTTGGCAGCAGTGGACTTCCCTACGTCGCTGCCGGGCGAAACCACGACGACCGTTCGGCTAGTCTATGCCGGACATCCGCGGCAGGTACGAATCGGCGACCGCCCGACCTCGGCCGGCCGCTACGATGTGCGCAGCGAGCCGTTCGAGGACCTTGGCGGCCGGCGGTTCGTGCGCGTGGCCGCGTCGGTCCTGCCCCGTACGGTTGCGCTGACGCGCGGCAAACGCGGCGTGGATTTCTCCCTGACGCCGCGCTC
>JADFCW010000352.1 GCA_017161705.1 Candidatus Sumerlaeota bacterium
CGGCGATGACATGGAGGGACAGCTGCGTGGCGCGGCTTTCGTCATAGCGAACACCTGTCAGCGCACAAGCGTGCTCGACGATGGGCTTGAAGACATCGGTCTGATAGGGCGAAGCGACGCCCTGCAGGATCGCTGCCGTGCGTTCGAGGCCTAACCCCGTATCTATTCCGCGGTTCTTCAGCGGCAGACGCGAGCCGTCGGGCTGCTGGTCGAACTGCGGGAAAACCAGATTCCAGTATTCGAGATAGCGCTCCGTGACACCGCCGACAATGCCCTGCTCGGGCGTTTCGGACCCTCGCTCCGGCCCGAGGTCGTAGTAAAACTCGGTGCACGGCCCACAAGCGCCGGTGGTTCCGGCGGGCCCCCAGAAATTGTCTTTTTCGCCCATGCGGAAAATGCGGTCGGCAGGCAGGCCCACCTCCTTGTGCCAGATGTCGAATGCTTCCTCGTCCTCGCGGAAAATGGTGACATAAATGCGGGCGGGGTCCAGACCGAGCACGCGAACCGAGAACTCCCAGCCCCACGTAATGGCTTCGCGCTTGAAATAGTCGCCGAACGAAAAATTGCCCAGCATCTCGAAAAACGTGTGGTGGCGGATAGTGCGTCCGACATTTTCGAGATCGCTCCCTTTGCCGCCGGCGCGCAGACATTTTTGACACGAGGTGGCGCGGCGATACGGCAGCGGCACGGCCCCCGAGTAATACGGCTTGAACTGCACCATGCCCGCGACGGTGAACAGAACGGTCGGGTCGGTCGGTGGCACCAGCGGCCAGCTGGGCACAAGAGTGTGCCCTCGCTCGACAAAAAAGTCCAGATACGCCTGGCGAATCTCATTTGTGCTTTTCATACGCTTGAAATTCCTATCCTCCTGCCGTGGCAACGCAAAGAATGCGGTTACTAATGGAAGCCGCCTCGTGTCCTTTCAAGCGAAAAACCCACGCGCTGCCCCGCGACTCGTTCCAGTTGAAGGCAGGGGGAAGGAGCCTTTCATGACGCCGGAAGCATCGCCCCGGAAGAGTTGTTGAAAAAAGACTACGACCGCTTGCGCTTTCTTGCAACCATCGGGCCGGCGATGGGTGTTTGACCCGCGACCGGCTATGCCGAATTTCTATTGACGTCAAGGCCATGCGAGTCCACAAAAGCATTTAGGGGCGGCTGCAAGTGGCAAAAATCGGAAAACATCGAACTCAGATAGGAGGTGAGGCGACTATCCGTAAGGGGCTCCCGACAGCACATTCACTTTTGGCTCTTTATAGCACTCGATCTATTGAATCTGTCGGAGAAAAACCCCCATCCAAGTATGACGGTTCGAGGTTGCCGCTGCGGCGCTGCTCCCTGACCGTAGTCTCTAACATCTGTTTGGGAGGAAAACCATGGTAAGGAAACAGCGGGGTTTTACTTTGATTGAACTACTGATCGTCGTGGCAATCATTGCCATCCTGGCCGCCATTGCCATCCCCAATTTTTTGGAAGCGCAGGTCCGCTCGAAAGTTTCGCGGATCAAGAGCGATTTGCGGTCGCTGGCCACCGCCATGGAGGCCTACTACGTGGACTGGAACTCGTACACATGGCGTGATCTGGGCGACGACCCCACTTATGTCGAGGGCTTTTGCCAGCTTACCACACCGATTGCCTATATCACTTCCATTCCGCAAGATCCGTTCGGCGAGCACCGGTACTCCGCGAACATGACGCGGCGCTGGCCAATGCTGGAACTGGGAACAGGCCGTGTGGGCGTGGGCAGCAGCGGGGCGCGTTGGACAAATTCCAACGGCATGCCCAGCGATGTGTGGGAGATGTGTTCGGCCGGCCCTGATCACATTGACGATACGTCGGCCAATTCCCAGAATTTGGGCATTACGCTGACGGAGGGTCAATTCCCCTGGCCTTCGCTGACCGACAATGCACAGACAATAGCCGCTATTTCCGGTCTGTGCTACGACCCGACTAACGGCACAGTGAGCGGTGGGCAAGTTTACAAGACCGGGGGGTCGCCCCTGCCGGGCGTCTGGGGTTCGATTTTCATGAACAACGGGCGCTAAGAAAACCGAACGGGTGCGGCGAACAACAAAGACGAGCAAGCAGGCCCTTTGCCACCACGCGATTCATACCGTCCATGAGGTCCACCGCATCGCTCCGGCGCAAAACGCCTGCCTGCGCCGGGCGAGGTATCTTATTCGGTAGAAGCCCGTGCAAAGGTGAAAAGGATCACACGTCCGGCGCCCGCTTTTTTCAGCGCCGCCGCGCACGCACTCCCCGTCGCCCCCGTCGTGCATACGTCGTCAATCAGCGCAGCGCACTTGTCACGGAGCCTTGCGTCGGATCCGATGGCCGCGGCAAACGCCCCCTCGACGTTTTCCATCCGCGCGCGCAACCCAAGATGCGTTTGTGTCAGAGTGGGGCGAACCCGCACCACCGCATCGGAAATCACCGGCTTTTGGAATAACGCAGCCAACGGCGCGGCCAGCAATTCCGCCTGATTGAATCCCCGTTCCCGCTGCCGCACCGGATGCAGAGGAACGGGAATAACCACGTCCGGCAGATCGAAGGCCAGCAATCGCTGCCACGCCCCATACATGATTTGCGCCATGACCGGCGCCAGTTCGAGTCGCTCATTGTATTTGAATTCATGAACCAACTGTTCGGCGGGTCCGCAATAGCGGGCGGCGGCGCGGGCGCAATCGAACGCCGGTTTCACCTTGCGGCATAATGGACAGGTGTCCGAAGCACGAGTTACACTCGGACTGCCGCACCGCCGACAGATGGGCTCCATCAAGTGGCTAAGTTCCTGCCGGCAGCGGTCGCATATTACCTGATCGCTCTCGACAAGTCGGCCGCTGCACAGCGTGCAAATGGGCGGGAAGAAAAAATGCAGCACATCTTTAACAAAAGTCCCAACGGATGCCAACACCACAGCCCGACTCTCTGCGCGGGGAATGAAAGAAAGGAAAAGTTTGGCCTAAGTATTCTTGCCTTCAGTGCGGCAGTTCTTTTCCGTTCTCCGTAGCCACAAACCGCCGCGATAGCGGAGCAAAGCCGGAAAACTGAAGATCGAACTGCAAGCGATCCCCATCTAATTCAATCGCCCCGCAGCCCACTGAATGGCCCGGACCAGCAAGGTTTTATAGTTGGGATTCGTCCACGCCTTGTTGTCGTGGCCGAGCTGATAGAAGACCACGCGCGCGTTACCTTCCTGACGGGTCCACATCAGGGTTTTTTCGTTTGTCGGTTCCTCGGTGGTCAAAAGCACATGCACATCCGGATGAACTAAATAACCGATATAGGTTTCGTCGCGGATTTCAAAGTCCGACAGTCCCCGCGTAATCGGATGCTTGGGGTCGGCGACGTGCACCTTCATATTTACATCGTGCTTGTAGCCGGACTTCGGATATTTCTTGCCGTCGCGTTCGGCCGGTTTGAGGAAATACTTGACTCCAATGATGCGTTCGTAGTCCGGCCAGTCCTGCCACGAAGCAATGCTGTGGTGGGTGGCGACCAGTCCGCCGCCGCGCTCGAGGAAGGCCTTGAACGCCGCCTGCTGGTCCGGAGTGATTCCCTGCGCCATGTCGTAGGCCACGATGACGTCAATGTCTTTTAGATTTTCCGGCGTGAACGGTTCCCCCGATTTGATACATTTGCCCTCGCGCCAGGCCCGGGCTCGGCTGTCGTTCGCGCCTGCCCGGCGCCACGT
>JADFCW010000353.1 GCA_017161705.1 Candidatus Sumerlaeota bacterium
CAATTCAATCCGCACGTGCCGCCAGTGGTTCGCCAGTTGCTCGGCCGGCTTCTGGCCAAGCAACCGGCGCTGCGGATCCCCAATTGCGAGACCGTGGTCTCGGAATGCCGGCGGATTCTGGCCGATCTTAAACGCGGCACAATTCCGGGTGTGATGCCAACGGAAAAGGTGACAACGCCATTGCCGCAGGCCAGCCAACCCGCGGCGCAGGCGGCTTCTCCCGCGACAGCCGGCCGCAAGCCGACTCGTTTCTGGAAGAAGCCGTGGGTTTGGATTGTCGGCGCCGTGCTTTTGCTCGCCATCCTCAATCGCGACCCGAACCGGCAAAGGAAAGATGCGGAACAACGAGCCGTCAGGACGACGCCGGCGGAAGTTACACCGACAGTCGCTGCCGCGCCGATCCCAACGAGCGCAGCCTCCACACCCACCCCCTTGCCGCAACCGTAACGCCTGTCCAGCCCGCGGCCAGTCCGATCCCCCGACCCGTGACATATTCCGTGGCGGCGGCGCTCCAACCGGTGCCCGCCGACCGCGATTTGGTGTTGGGCTTTCACGTTCGTTCGCTGCTGAATTCGCAATTGATGCGCTCGAACGAATCGAAGGTGTTCACGCCCGAAGCCACGAACAATCTCGACGCGCTTTTTGGTTTTTACGGGGTGGACTGGCGGCGCGACATTGACCACTTGGTGATTTCGGGCAATACGCGGCGGCCAGAGAGCGCGTGCGTCACCTTCTTTGGGCGCTGGAACGAACCGCTCATTGTCGAGCGGCTTCGGCCGCAGAAAGGCTTTGCGATCCTCGGGCGACCCAACCGGCCCATCTATTCCGTCGAGCCGGTCGCAGCCAATCAGCTGACCAGTGTAGCGTTTTTGGCACCGGGTGTAGCGGTCTGCGGCCAGCAGTCGGCGGTGCATCAGGTATGCGATGCCGCGTTGGGACAAAACTCGCTATGGGGCGCAAGTCTGGTGACAAATGCGGCAGCCTCGCTGGCCGACGAACCGGATTTTTGGGCGTTGGGCGTACGCCAGCCGGGTCCGGCAAATCCCGCGCTGGCCAACCTCGACGCCTGGGTTCTCAAGGGACGGCTCACGGCGGATCTCGAGCTGTCGGGAACTGCGTGGCCTCGCGATCCGAGCCAGATCGAGGGCGCATACAATCTGCTGAATCTGGTGGTGCAGGCGTGGCGGAACCACAAAGACAATCCGGAACTTCGCAAACTGGGCAACAACGTGGCTGTAGGGCGATCGGCTTCCACGCTGACGGTTCGCGTGCGCGTGCTTTATCCGGATCTGGTGCGGCTGCTGGACATGGCGGCAGCGCAGAGGAACTATCCGTTTCGGTGAGCGGCGGCAGGGGCGGCAATTTCGGGGAACCAGTCGGACCAGTCGGACGGAATAGCGCGGGTCGGCTTTTTCGCTTTGACATAGCCCGGCCGCCCGCGTAGGGCACAACATCGAACGGGAATGAAATAGGAAAAGGATTTGCTCGAGTAAATTCTCGAGGAGACTACTCATCGCGTGAGAATCCTATTTGTCGGAGACATCATCGGAGCGCCCGGACGGCGCGCCGTGCGAGAACTCCTTCCGGGACTGGTGGAATCGCGCGGCATCGAGTTTGTAATTGCCAATGCGGAAAATGCCGCCGGCGGCAAGGGACTGACGCCAAAAGCGGCCGCGGAATTGTTTGACTCCGGAATTCATGTGCTGACCAACGGCAATCACGTTTGGCACCAAAAGGAAATTTTGGAAATCATCCAGAAAGACGAACGGATATTGCGTCCGGCCAACTGGCCCCAGGGTGTCGGCGTGCCCGGACACGGCAGCGGAGTGTATACAGGACCGGGCGGTGTCAAGATCGCAGTGCTGAACCTCATCGGCCGCGTGTTCATGCATCCCTACGATTGCCCGTTTCGGATTGGCCGACAGGAGGTGGAACGACTGCGAAGCCAGACCCCGATCGTCATCGTGGATTTTCACGCCGAGGCCACGAGCGAAAAAATTGCCCTCGGATGGTATCTGGACGGCGAGGTATCGGCCGTCGTCGGCACGCACACGCATATCCCAACGGCCGACGAGCGGATTACTGCGCAGGGAACGGCCCTGCAGACGGACGTCGGAATGACCGGACCGTATGATTCGGTCATCGGCGTGCGCAAGCTGCCGGTCATCGAGGCGATGATCAAGCTCATGCCGATCCGCCACGAACCGGCCAGCGGCGACATTCGTTTGTGCGGGCTGATTGTGGATACGGACATTGTGACCGGACGAGCCCGCGCGGTCGAGCGCGTGATGCTGAAGTTAAAGGAAAAGGAAGCGTAAACGGCTGGCGCTCGGGCACAACGATCCTTTTCTATACCAATCCAAAGCTCTCCAATGACAAAACGACGCCACGAGGAATGGCCGTTCGGCGCGGCGGAAACCGCAGACCACGGCGAAGCGGCAGCGGGGCCGGATGAGCCGCAGCGTCCCCCTGTGTTCACTGTGGCCGACTTGACACGCCGCATTCGTTTCCTGCTGGAAACGGAAATCGGCGAGGTCGCAGTCGAGGGGGAGATTTCCAACTGGCGGCCTGCGGCATCGGGACACATTTATTTTGTCCTCAAGGACGCAGAAGCTTCCATCCGGTGCGTGATGTTTCGCTCGGCGGCCGCGCGGTTGAAATGCTCGCCGGCCGACGGAATGAAGGTCGAGGTGCGCGGCCGCCTGTCAGTCTATGAAGCGCGTGGGGAATATCAGATCATTGTCGAGACCATCAGCCAACAGGGGCTGGGAGCGCTGTTCGAAGCCTTTCTAAAATTGAAGGAGAAGTTGGAAAAAGAAGGGCTGTTTGATCCGGCGCACAAAGTGCCCCTCCCGTATCTTCCCCGACGCATCGGCGTAATCACGTCGCCGACGGGAGCGGCCATCCGCGACATTCTGAACGTTCTGGGACGGCGGTTCGCCAACCTTTCCGTCCTGATCTGGCCTGTGCGCGTTCAAGGCGAAGAAGCGGCTGCCGAAATTGCCCATGCCTTGCACGAGATGGATCGGCGACAGCTGGCCGATGTCATTATTTGCGGGCGCGGCGGCGGCTCGATCGAGGACCTGTGGGCGTTCAACGAAGAAGTGGTAGCGCGGGCAATCTATGCCTGCCGCACGCCGGTGATCTCCGCCGTCGGCCATGAGATAGATTTTACCATCGCCGATTTTGTGGCCGACTTGCGCGCACCCACGCCCTCGGCTGCCGCCGAACTGGTCGTGCGCAATCAGGTGGAACTGGCCGAGAAATTGGCCGTTCTGATGCGGCGACTCGATCAGACGGTTGCAAACCATGTGCGATATCTGCGCAGCCGACTCGAAGGGCTTCTGCAAAGTTACGCCTTGGAACAGCCGCGCGCAAGGATCGAACAGATGCACCAGCGGCTGGACGATCTGGCGGCGCGGCTGGAGACGCAGGTGCGCCACGCCATCGTCCTGCGGCGGCGCGATTCAGAAGCGTTGAACGGCCGGCTGGCAACCTCGCTTCGCGCGTGGTCCCAGGTGGTCGGCGCCTCGCTTGCCGAGCGAATTGGACGGTTCGAACGGTCGGTGCAGGATCACCTGGACCGAATCAAAACACATCTTGACACACTGACCGGTCGTATGGAGATACTTGGTCCACAG
>JADFCW010000354.1 GCA_017161705.1 Candidatus Sumerlaeota bacterium
GAGTTTCTCCTCTGCGCTGCCGTAAGCCGGCGCCACGTCAAAGTAGTTGACGCCGCGCTCGAAGGCCTCGGCCACGATTCGATTGCAATCGGCCTGCTCCATGCGGTTGAGCATGAGCCCCGAAAAGCCGATGATCGAAAGTTCGAGGCCGGTCTTGCCGTAGGGGCGTTTTGGCAACTGCGCGGCGTTGGATGAACTGGCGGCCTGGATCGCCGGCGGGGTCTCGGCCGCCGGCAAAAGGTGCGGAAATGCGGCGGCCGCGGCCGCCGCCTTGAAAAAGTCGCGTCGTCTCATCGCGTCAGGTTCCTCCAAGAAATTGGGTGGGCCAGCCACCAACGCTATCGTCTATGCTCTTCAGCCGGAAAGTCAATTTTCTTTTTCCGTCCGAGGCCACAATATGTTCCGAATAAAAGAAAACGCCTGCCGTTTGGCAGGCGCCTCGAACTTTTTGCACTGGCGGGGCCGACGGGATTTGAACCCGCGACCTCCGGCGTGACAGGCCGGCGTTCTAAACCAGCTGAACTACGACCCCGCTGTTGTTGCACAACAACATTTGGAAGGATTTCGTGAACGGCATCGGCTGTCAAGGCTTTTTCCGCAAGGAAAAATCGCCGGAGTGCATTCTTCGAACTGGGGAGAGGGTTTCCTCTGAAAGAGTCGCCGTCTGCGGTCTCCGGGAGGGACGCTGTCGGTGCCGTCCGAAAGGGGTCGGTGTGGAAGGCCGCCATTTTTTGATGCTTTCGTTTGTAGATCCAGCCCAAATGCATGCATCGTTTGGAACATCGGATGTTGGGTTGTGGTTACCGGCCGCGTTCGCTGCGGCGAAACCGGTCCATGCAAAAGCGGCAGCATGGCTGCCGCAGTCCAAAGCAAAAGCATTTTACTTTGCAGTATGGTTTTGGGCAAAGGCCACATTATGGGTAGGACCTCGAAGATTCGGTTCTTCCTCGCCGCGAGGGCAGAGCGTCGGTAGTGACAACCAGTTTGAGCGGCTCAGCAGATCTTACCTTGCCGCGAGGCTACGGCGCTGCCAGCGTGCCTTTGAGCTTGCGAGCGGACTGTCGGCGGATAGATAAAG
>JADFCW010000355.1 GCA_017161705.1 Candidatus Sumerlaeota bacterium
ACTCCGGCCGCGACACGAGAGTGTTGTCGTCGGATTGGATCGGCGGCTCCGAACCAGACCGCCGCCGCGCCCCTTGCGAGAAAGGGGATTTGCCGCAGGCATGACGGGACACGGACCGGACATTTCGATTGTCATCCCTACGTATAACGAACGCGAGAACATCGCCGCTGTCGTGCGCGATATATTTGGAATAGCGGTTCAGCGCGGCTGGGCTGTGGAAATCATCCTCGTGGACGACAACAGCCCCGACGGCACAGGCCGCGAAGCCGACCGCCTTGCCCGCCTGTTTCCCGTGACCGTTCTGCATCGCGACGCCAAGCGCGGCCTCGGCTCGGCAGTTATCGAAGGGCTGGCACACGCGCACGGACGAATTTGGGGTATGATGGACGGCGACGGCAGCCATCCGGCCGACGCGCTTCCGGAACTGATCGAACCGATCCTTCGGGGCGAGGCCCAAATCGTTGTCGGCAGCCGCTACGCGCCGGGGGGCGCGGTGGAATACTGGCCGGCCCATCGGTGGGTGCTGTCGCAACTGGCCACCTCTCTTGCCCGACTCTTTGTATCCGTTCGCGACCCGCTGAGTGGTTTTCTTTTTTTCGACCGCGCGGTGGTCGAGGGGGTGCCCTTGACGGTCAGCGGGTATAAGATCGGCCTGGAAATCCTGATCAAAGGCCGCTACCGAACCGTTCGCGAGGTAGCCTACACGTTCCGCAATCGCGAAGTGGGGCGAAGCAAACTCGGCTGGGCCGAATACCTGAACTACCTGCAGTCGCTGGTTGCGCATACGGTTTATCTGCTCCATCATCCCGAGGCGCGGCGACGGCGCAGCGCCGCATCGGGCGAGGCAGCGGAGAAGGCGGCCTCTCCCGCTGAGAATGAGCGGCTGTGGGGGCCATGTCCCTTGTGCGGAGCGGACAATTCGGAGTTTCTGTTTGTCAAGAACACGTATCGTCATGTTCGATGCCGCATCTGCCGCCTTGTGTTTGTCAATCCCATGCCGACGCCGGCGGAACTCTCGGCCATTTACGAAAATCCGCAGTATTTTGCCAACCGCAACGAGTGGGCATACGGCTACAACGACTATTTTGCGGAAAAGCGATTCTACACGGCGCTGTTTGCACGTCGGGTCCGTCAGTGCGAGGCCGCTCTGGGCGCAGCCGACGGCAGGGGCCTGCGATTGCTGGACGTTGGGTGCGCCGCTGGATTTCTGCTCGAGGTGGCCCAAGAACGCGGCTGGACCGCCGCGGGGGTCGAAATTTCTTCCCATGCGGCCGAATTTGCCCGCCGACGATGCGGGCCGGCCGTCTTTCACGGCACGCTGCAAGAAGCGCAGTTTCCCGACGCTGACTTTGATTGTGTTGTTCTGTCCGATATTCTCGAGCATGTGGGCGATCCGGTCGGATTGCTGCGCGAGGCGGCGCGGGTGCTGAAACCGGGCGGTGTCCTGATGATCAGCGCGCCGAATGTGCGCAGTCTGTCGGCGCGCTGGATGGGGCGGCGGTGGTTTCATTTCAAGCGCGACCATGTGGTGCTGTTTTCGCATGCCACGCTGAAACGGGCGCTCGAGCGCGTCGGGCTGCGGTGCTTTCGGCTGCTTCGGAACGGCAAGATGGTTTCCATCAACTATTTGTTTGCGCGCCTCAAGTGCTACTGGCCCTTCCTGGGCAAATTGTTGCTGCGGACGGCGGGACGGCTGCGGTTGTGCGACCGCTTGTTCTATGACTCTTATACAGGCGAAATGCTGGCCTTATGCCGGAAGGGTTCGCAGCCTGCAAAATTGGCCGCAGCGGGCGAAACTTACGGCTGCTTCCGCGCCCACTACTGGCCGCCGACCGCTCTGTGGAGAACGGCAGAGTATCTGCGCCTGAGTCCGGCGGACTGGACCGGGCGCGTTCTCGATTTGGGGTGCGGCGACGGTTTTTTTGCCCGCCAGCTTGGGGCCGACGACAAACGGGTTCAGTGGTTCGGGGCCGACTGCGATGGTCGCGTGCTCCGGCGCTCGCATAACCCTGCCCTGCCGGCTCGCTCGGTATGTTCCGAGGCTGCGACACTGCCTTTCGCTCCCGCAGTATTCGACCTCGTTCTCGCCAACTGCGTCCTGGAGCACGTGGCCGACCTCGAAGCGGCGTTGCGCGAGATTGCGCGCGTGCTGAAACCGGGCGGGGCGCTGGTCTTTTCCGTCCCGTCCGCGCGCTTTCATTCCATGCTTCGGCTGCCGCGACTTCTCCAGCGTATTGGACTGCGGGGGGCGGGCAACGGCTACATCGGCCTGATCCATCGCCTGTTCAACCATCGCCATATTCTTTCGCTGGACCGGTGGGCCGCACTCCTGGAATCGGTTGGCCTGCGACTGATCCGCCATGAGTATTTCATGCCGCAGAGGGTTTTTGAAATGTGGGAGCGCAACCTCTGGTGGGGAATCCCTATTTGGCTATGGCGCCGCGCGGCCGGAAAGAAAGAAGAGAGGCTGCGCCCGTGCCGTCTTCCCGAAGCCGTTCAGCACGGCCTGACCGCCCCTGTTTCCGAAGGAGCGGGCGTCATCTGTT
>JADFCW010000356.1 GCA_017161705.1 Candidatus Sumerlaeota bacterium
CGCCTTCGCCTTGGAGTCTCCGATTTCCCAATCGTCAATGACCCACACTTCGACATCAATTCTGACTTCGCTCGACGCCTTGTTCTCGACCGTCACAGTCACGTCAAACGGTTTGCCCAATTCCGTCACCTTGTCGGGCGCTTCGATGGCCACTGAGAGCGGCCCGGCCGTGTCGCGCGGCGGCAAAAACGCAGCTGCTTTTTCAGCAAGCAGGAAGGCCAGCAGCGCCCACAATGCCGGTGTTCCGATTCGTATCCTCATGGTTGCATCCTCCCAGGGGACAGCAAGGGGTTGTCCGAGCCAAGGCACGTACTGCGTCTGTGGTTTCAGACCCTGTCTCAGTCGGTGGAACCCATAGCCGAGAAACTTTTCCTTTGCAACCACTCATTTGCCGGTGCGATGAATAGGCTCCGTTGGGAGCGACCGCAAAATGATCCGCCAATCGGAACTGGGCCCCAAAGTGCCCGGCGAATTTCGCATCGCCCATCTGTCCGACCTGCACATCAGCGCCGACCGGTCGGGTCTGCGCAGCCGTTGGCGCAGCTGGGTGGGCAAGTCGCAGGCCAAGAACCTTGTCAATTTGCAGACCGTCTTGAGCGACCTGGCTGCGCAGGACATAGACCATATTGTCATTACGGGCGATTTGACCAACGGGGCCAAGGAAGAAGAATTCGATGCGCTCAAGCAGGCGCTGGGCGAGTGGCTTCAGTCCGACCGCCTGACCGTTCTTCCCGGCAATCACGACCTGTCCTACCGGCGTGTGCGGCCCGGCATGGCCCTGCATGAGTGTCCGCGGAAGCTGTGGCACTTCGTCAGCCACTTCCCGGGGCTGTTCCCTTCGCATTATCCGCCGGAAATGCGCCACGCCAAGAAGCAGCTGTTTCCGTTCGTCAAGTTGCTGGGCAGCGGGCGCATTGCGTTAATCGTGATTGATACGACGGGCCATCTGACAACCAAAGCCGGGCCGTTCAACAGTTTCGGGCAGGTGGGATTGGCGCAGCTGGCGGAGTTGCGCGCCATCCTGAAAAATCCATGGCTGCACAACTGCATTAAAATCGTCGCCATGCACCACCACCCGATGATCGTTCCGATTGCTACGATGTTCGACAGTTTCAAGTATCTGTTTCAGTCCAAGCAGCTTTTGGACTTGCTCTATGAGAGCCGTATCGAGCTGGTGATTC
This sequence comes from Candidatus Sumerlaeota bacterium, assembly GCA_017161705.1. Classification (GTDB taxonomy): domain Bacteria; phylum Sumerlaeota; class Sumerlaeia; order JADFCW01; family JADFCW01; genus JADFCW01. The sequence goes on from JADFCW010000356.1 coordinate 1,182, forward strand.
ACGGCCACAAGCATCATCCGTTTTGCTGGCAGTCGCACACATTTCGCGGCCACGATATGATAGTAATTTGCGCGGGACCGCCGGATGCCTATGCGGGCGACAAGTCATTCGATCTTGTCTACAACATTTACTCGATAGTGGGTCATCGTATTTCCATCCATTATCGGACCTGTCCGGCCAGCCAGCGGCCCAAAACCGAATTCTCTCATGTCCACGCTGCCAAACCCGAACGCTGAGCCGCCCCGATGCCGATCCTCGTTTTGAACGACATGGTGATCATCCTGGCGCTGGCCTTGCTGGTCATTTTTGCCTGCCACCGGCTGCGGATTCCTACGATTGTCGGTTTTCTGCTGACCGGGATGCTGGCCGGCCCTCACGGTTTAAAATTGGTGCGCGCGGTCGAGGCAGTCGAAACGCTATCGGAAATCGGCGTGATTCTTTTGCTGTTCACGATCGGGCTGGAGTTTTCGGTGGCCAATCTGGCGGAGTTTCGGGCTGCCGTAATTGTAGGCGGCTCGCTTCAAATGCTTTTGACCATCGCGGTCGTGGTGGCCCTGGGGATTCCGGGCGAAGGGGCACCGGGCCAGCTGCTTCTCATCGGCTTTGTAATCGCCACCAGCAGTACGGCGATTGTGCTGAAAATCCTTCAGGACCGGGCGGAGATTCACAGTCCGCACGGGCGTGCGATTCTTGGTGTGCAAATTTTTCAGGACGTCGCCGTCGTCCCGATGATGCTGCTCATCCCGTTTCTGGCCGGCCACACAACGGGCCATATGGCGTCGTTCTGGCCGTTTCTGGCCAAAGGCCTCGCGGTGGTGGTGCTGGTATTGATTAGCGCGAGATGGCTGGTGCCGAATCTGCTGTATCAGACCGCCCGGCTGCGCGATCGCGAAGTTTTTCTTCTCAGTGTAGTCTTGATCGGACTGGGCACGGCGTGGTTGACCTCGAGCGCGGGCCTGTCGCTGGCGTTGGGCGGTTTTCTCGCCGGTCTCATCATCGCCAGCTCTGAATATGGCCACCGCGCTCTCGGCGATATTCTGCCATTTCGCGACATCTTTACCAGTCTCTTTTTTGTTTCGATCGGGATGTTGCTGGATGTTTCGGTGGTCCTCGATCATGCCGCACTGGTGTTGGGGGCCACCGCTGGAATTATTCTGATGAAGTCTCTTGTGGCCAGCCTTTCGATTTATGCGCTGGGACTGCCGATGCGTTCTGCGACCCTCGCAGGGCTGGCTCTGGCTCAGGTAGGCGAATTCTCTTTCGTTCTGCTGCGGGCGGGTCTGGAGCACGAGTTGCTGTCGTCTGAACTGTATCAATTGCTCCTGGGCATAGCCATTCTCACCATGATCAGCACGCCGTTTGTCATTGCCGCCGGACCACATCTGGTTTCCTGGGGGTCGCGAATTCCGCTGCCTCAGGGGTGGCGCTCGGCTCCAATCGCTCCGGACTCTGCGGACATGCCCTCAGGGCGAAGCGACCACCTCGTGGTCATCGGCTACGGGCTGAATGGCCGCAATCTTACCCAAGCCGCGTCGGCGGCCGGCATCCCTTACGTCATTATCGAGATGAACCCGCGAACCGTCCGGGAAGAAAAGCAGCGCGGACAACCCATTCTCTATGGCGATGCCACGCAGGGCGCGGTCCTCAAGCAGGCTGAAACCCATACTGCGCGCGTGGTGGTCGTGGCCATTTCCGATCCGGCCGCCACACGCCGCATTGTGGCCGCCGTGCGCGAGCTAAACCCCCGCGCTTGGATCATCGCCCGCACCCGCTTCGTGACCGAGGTGGAACCGCTGCTCAAACTGGGCGCCGATGAAGTCATTCCCGAAGAGTTCGAAACCTCGGTCGAAATTTTCACCCGCGTCCTGACCAAGTACCTGGTGCCGGTGGACGACATCGCGCGTCTGGTCAAGCAGGTACGCGCCGACGGCTATCAGATGCTTCGCAGTCCCGCGCGCACCACGGGCGCTCTGTCCGATCTTAAAACGCGCATTCCCGATCTCGAAATCGCCACACTCCGCCTTGGTGAAGACTCGCCGGTCGTCGGCAAGACCCTTGCGGAGATCGAACTGCGGAAAGTCTGCGGCATTCACCTTGTGGCGATTCATCGGCAAGACGAGATGCTTCTCAATCCCGGCGGCGACCTGCGGTTGCAAGCTCGCGATCTTGTTTTTGTTCTCGGCACCGCCGACCGGGTCATAGCTGCGGCGGAGTTTCTGGGAAAAGGGCGCCGTCGCTGCGATTAGGCCCTTGGGCCAAAACTTCGAAAAAAATTGCCGATGTCGTGAGACGTTTGTTTCGTGGTGCGCTCCTTTGGCGGGCGTCTGCTT
>JADFCW010000357.1 GCA_017161705.1 Candidatus Sumerlaeota bacterium
TCACGGCTCTGGCGGCCTTGGAACAAGGCTGGCCGATCGAACGAATCGTCAATTGTGCCCACAACTTCTATTTGCCCAACTGGTCGCAGCCGTTCCGCTGTCTCGGCTGGCACGGGCCGTTGTCGTTCACCCAAGGGTTTCAATTTTCCTGCAACGTGTTCTTCTATACTATGGCCGATTTTGTCTATCGCAGCGATCCGCAAGATGCCGGCTACCAGCTGGTCCGCACGGCCCAGCGGTTCGGACTGGGAGAGCCGACCGGACTTCTGGCGGGCGAGAAAATGAAGCGTGTACCCGGATTGGATGAGAAACCCGGACGTCTGCCGGACCTGACCCACCTGCGCCGCGAGCGCGGCTCTCTTCTGCATCTGGCCATCGGACAGGGCCGCATTGACGTGACCCCGCTGCAAATGCTTCTGGCCTATTCGGCTCTGGCCAACGGCGGCGAACTGCTCGTCCCCCATTTGGTGCGCGAGGTACGCACAGACCAGAACGAGCTGGTTTTCCGGGCGTCAAAACAGGTGCGGCGGACTCTAGCGCTGGTTCCTGAACATCGCCGCGCGATCATCGAAGGCCTGATGGCCGCAGTCAACGAGCGCGGTGGGACGGCCGCCAGCGCCGGGTTTTTGCCCGAATGGCGCGCGGCGGGCAAAACCTCGACCGCCGAGATCGGGGATACCGGCGAACCCAACGCCTGGTTTATCGGCTTTGCACCCGCCGAAAACCCCCAACTGGCCGTGGCCGTACTCATCGAGCGCGGCGGACACGGCGGCAAAGTCGCCGCGCCGCTGGCAGCCAAAATGATGGCCCACTACTTTGCGCGGCCCTCGCTGTCGCAACCGGCTGCAGCATCGAAATAGCGCACTCCGCGACCGACGAGTACGGATAGCGCTCGGCTGAAGGAATTACATATTGAATTGCCTTTGCTCAGACTCTTGGGGCTTGGGCGGCGGGGATTGGTTGGCTAAAAGCCGAAACGCGCGGCCCGGTTTGAAAGCAGCGACGCGTTTGCGGGGAACCTGGACTCGCTCGCCCGTGCGGGGGTTACGCGCCTGACGCGGCCGCTTTTGCCGCAAATAAAACGTCCCGAAACCCACCAGCGACACTTTATCGCCTTTGATCAATGCCTCCCGCACGGAGTCAAGAAACAGCTCGACCACACGGGCCGCTTCGTTGCGCGGCAAACCGACCCGCTGCGCCACATTGTCAATAACTTCCGCTTTCGTCATTACGGGCGCTCCTTTCCCCTCGATTTCCTGGACATCCTCTATTCGTGACACGCCGACTACTTGCGAATCTCTCACCAAATACCGCTTGAATCATTCCGTCAGAGCCCGCCTTGTCAACCCGAAAAACAAATGAGCCAATCCCCAAAACATTTGGTGGTATAGGGAAGCTAAATCTTCGGCATATCGCAAAGGTTTTCGGTCAGAATGAGATTGTCGGGAAAAGACGAAGGGATTTTAGGATTTCGCGCGCCGCTGATATGATTTCTGCGCGCAGCCCAACAACTTGCGGAATCTGCAAAACCGGAGGATGATTCTTGGGCAACTCGGAGTTTCTCCTTGCTTGTGCCTTTCGAGTGGTCCATCAGGTCTTGTTCGATCTGGACATGGCCGGTTGACATTGTTTCCATTTTGCCGGCTGGTACATCCGGAGACGCAGAGTCTGCTATGAGGACGCTCGCATGCACAACTACAAAAGCATAGGCGGCGATGCGCATTGGCTGGCCGAAGAGGAACAATGGGCGCGCATCTTGGCGTCGAGAGATGCGGCCGCGGGCATGGTGCTGGTGTTTCTTCAAAAGATGTGCACGGCATTCCACGAGTTCGAGCCGGCGTGGAAGGCGGGCGCTCTCGACGAATCCAAAACGGACTTCTTCCGGCAACGCCTCGCCGGCCGCGTGCGGTGGGTCGTTCGCGGCATGGAAGCCAACGCCCTCGAATCGGTCGAAGGATTTGCGCAACTGCAGCGCTTGCTTGAACGGGTCGAGGCCGCGCCAACCGTTGGCGCTCTGGCCGAATTGACCGAGGACGTTCACCAGCTCGGCCACGTTCTGTGCGACGCTCTGGTGCGCCGATGCCAGGAGCGCAGGTAAGCGCGCGGGCTTAAATCTGCGAACCAGCGATAGGACGCAGAATCAGATTCGTAATGTTCGAGACGGTGTCGCGGTATTCCGGGTCCTTGCTGAGTTTCAGCCACGCGTCGTCCTTGCGGAATGTCGCCCAAGCCTTCTCCATGGCGTCCTTGTTTTCGAAGCCCAGCATGTAGGTGAGATTGGGCTGCCGGGTTCCGATCAGCGTCTGGCCGAAGAAAACCGGATTCATGCCGGTGCGGCGGAAGATGTCAATTTCGCCGCCTTCGTTGAACATTTGAATTTTCTTCATCGCCCGCTCGCGCGAGTGGCTTTCGTAGATGCGCAGCTGCAGCACGCGGCTCTCGGCGCGGGTCGGCACTTCGACCCTCGGACACCGGTCGAAAGCCAGCATCAGCGAGCTTTCATAACGCACGAAGGCCGGGTCGTTCTTGGGCGGTTCGAGAAGCGCCTTGCCCTCGGCGCAGAACGCGGTATCGCTGGACAAGCGTGCCGGCAGGGTGACGAGGGATTCGGCCGAGGCGTGCGGGATCAGCACGTAGAGTTTACGTGTTTCGATTTCGTCTTTGATCGTCGGATTGTCTTCGAGCAGGAGCTTGAACGCGCCGACGGGCGATACGCCGTTGCGGTTCATGGCGGGAATAGCGGTTTTGGCCATGAAGGCTTCCCAGGCGTTCATTTTGCCGGCGTTCTGGAACAGATAGGTCTGCAATTCCAGCAGCTGCTTTTCCATGGCGGCTCCTTCGACCCGAAATGCCGGTGTTGCCGCCAACACCGAGGCGGCCGAAGCTCCAACAAACACGCGTCGTTTCATGATACCGATCTCCTTTCCCTTGCGCTGTTTAGAGGTCTTTTTGCGAGCGCGTCAAACGCCGCTCTGTGTATTCCAGCAATCGCGATTTGCGCAACAGTTCGTTATAGCGTTCCTCGGAGATCTGCTCGGCGCGCCATTTGCGAAACGCGCGTGCAATCCGCTGCGCCCGCTCGAACCGCTCGTCGTCCAGTTCTACGCCGCGCGAGCAAATATCGCATTTCAGCCAGTAGGTCCACTCATACGGGAAAATCGGAATGAAAAACAACGTGAACCATTTGGCCACTTCCACCAGCCGAAAATGCGTGGGATTGTGGCAATGGGGGCAAACCGCGGGAATCGCCGGCCCGTGGTCTTTGATCTTCTCCTTGTCGAAGCCAAACAACACAAACATGACGGCGTTTTGTCTTTTCCCGCTCGGACGGATCGGACCTGTTCGACCTCTCAATACGCCCCATGCCCGAAAATCACGGCGGGTATGGTCTTCAGCAAAATGACAAAATCCAGAATCAGCGACTGGTTCTTGATGTAATAAAGATCATATTCCAGATTCAGTTCGAGCGGCAGGTTCTTTCGCCCGATGATCTGCCACAAACC
>JADFCW010000358.1 GCA_017161705.1 Candidatus Sumerlaeota bacterium
TCCCTTATGTACGTCGCCGGCTTTTCCTTGAACCTCTTTTCCCTGGGTGGACTGGTGGTGGCGCTGGGCGTCATCCTCGACAATTCCACGGTGGTTTTGGAGAACATCACCCGTTTGAAACATCAGGCGGAAATCCTGCGACACGAGACGCCCGCTGATGTGGTCGCCAAGGGAACGTCGGAAGTCGGGCCGGCGATTGTGGCGGCGACCCTGACGTTTCTGGGCATCTTCCTGCCATTCCTTATCGTGCCGGGGCTCGCGTCCCTTCTGTTCAAGGAACTGGTGCTGGTCATCGCGTTCATCGTGCTTCTTTCTCTTTTGGTCGCCGTTACTCTGACCCCCTTCCTCACCGACCTGCTGGTGGCGCGGGCGCAGCCGAAGGGCCGGAGTCGCGGCCTGGCTGCCGCGTTCGATTTGCTGGTGGATCGAATGACCGCCGGCTATAGCGCCCTGCTGGGCGGGGCCATGAAAGTGCGATGGCTCCTGCTGGTTCTCTTCTCCCTGTTGTTCGTGGGCGGATTCTGGCTGGCCAGGCAGACCGGCTCGGAATTTCTGCCGAAGGTGGACGACGGTCGTGTGATGGTGAAGCTCAAGATGCCCGCGGGGACGGCCGTCGGTGAAACCGACCGGATTCTGGCCGTTGTGGAGGAACAGATCAAGGGACTGCCGGAAATTCAGAGCGTCTTCACTATGGCAGGCGGTCGAGTGTGGGGGCTTGCAACCTACGAGATCGCAGAAGAAGGTGAAGTGGATATTCAACTGGTGCCGAAAGCCAAACGCTCCATAACGACCGCCCAATTCGTCGAAAAGATCAAGCCGATGGTTAAGAAGGCCATGGCGCCCGGCGCCAAGCTGCCCGTCATGCAGATGAAGATCAAGGGGATTCGCCAGATCGGACTGCAGGATGTCGAAGTCAAAATCCAGGGTTCGGAAATCATGCCGATCTACGAGTTCGCCAAGCAGGTCGCCGGCAAACTCAGCGAGACCCCCGGCCTGAGCGGCGTGAACATTTCGATGGATATGACGAAACCCGAATACCGAGTTTACGTCGACCGGGCTCGCGCATCGGCGCTCGGCATTCCGGTGGGGAAGGTGGCTTCCACGCTTCGGGGATTGGTGGGAGGCGTCGTTTCGACCGAGTACCGGGATCGGGGCGAATACTACGACATCCGCGTGATGGTTCCGGAGCCGGCGTTGGCGTCCAAGGAGGACGTGGAGAACCTTGTGCTGGAGTCGCGCGAAGGCCGCGCCATTCGGGTGCGCGACATTGCCGAAGTCCGTCGTGCGGTCGGTCCCGTGGAGATTGCCCGCGAAAACCAAATCAAGCAGGTCATTGTGCGGGCCGATTCGTCAGGGGTGAGCGTGGGGGAGGCGGTTCGTCGGGCGGAGTCTGCCGTAGCCTCGCTCCAGCGTCCACCGGGCGTCAGCTTTGCCATGGGCGGACAAGCCCAGATGATGGAGGAAAACCGGCGGACAATGTCGCTGATCCTGGGATTTGCCGTGCTGTTCGCGTATGTGGTGCTCGCCATTCAGTTCGATTCGTTCCTGCTGCCCGTGCTGGCGATGGTGAACATCCCGTTTGCGCTGACGGGCGCTTTCGGAGCGTTGTACCTGTTTCACATTCCCATCGGCGTCACGGTGATGATCGGCCTCGTCGTCATGATGGGCGGCATTGCCTCCCAGGGCGTCGTGCTGCTCACGCTGGCGGAAGAATACCGCCGTGAGAGGCTGCCGCCCCTGGAAGCCGCAAAGAAAGCCGCGCCCATCCGGTTGCGGCCCATTTTGATAACTCAGTTGACCACGGTGCTCGGCCTGCTGCCGTTGGCGCTCAACCTGGGCGAAGGGGGCGACATGCTCAAGCCCATGGCCATCGCCGTGATCGGCGGCTTGCTGTATTCGCTGTTGTTGACGTTGTTCTTCCTGCCGGCGGCCTATGGGGTGTGTATGCGACACAAGGCCGGAGGCGTCCGATGAAAATGGTGAAACTCGACATGGAAGGTTCGGGACCGCCGAAGGGTGGAGTGGCCGTTCACATGCTGTTGGACCAGGACATTGTCAAAGTCCGTCGTCTCAGGCTCGCCTCCGGCGCACGAATTCCGCCCTGCCGGATGCGCGATGACGTGGTGTTTGTCGTTCTGGAAGGAAGCGTGACATTCTGCGCGGGAACGGAGAAGGCGCGGGTTGTGGCGCCAGGCGCCGTCTTTATCCCCGGCGGTTCCACGACGCGAAGCCTGAAGGCCGACGAACCATCCTTGGTTGTCGCCGTGCTTTGTCGGCGCAAGCCTGGCCGAAGCAAGATCGAAAAAGGGAGAAACGAGCCATGACCTTGCTGTGGATCATAGCAGGCGTAGCCCTCCTTGCGTCTCTCCTTGCCGACCGGCGGAAAACCCTAGCGGCGATAGTGAAAGGCTTGAGGATATTCTGGAGCATTTTTCCGCTTTTGTGCGGGGTGCTTGCGCTGGTGAGTCTGACGCTTGCGGCTGTAACGCCGGAAATGCTTCGCCCTGCGCTCTCCGGTTCGGGACCGGGGCCGTTTTTCGCGGCGATCGGGATCGGCAGCATCGCGCTGATCCCTGGTTTCATCGCTTACCCTCTCGCGGGCATTCTCCGGCAGAACGGCGCCTCAACTCCCGTGCTTGCGGCGTTCATCACCTCTCTCATGATGGTCGGCGTGCTCACCTTGCCGGTCGAGGCCAGGTTCTTCGGTTGGAGGGTGGCGCTTCAGCGCAACGGTTTGGCGCTTGTCGGAACACTTGTCGTTGCTACTGGAATGGCGTGGGTCCTGGCATGAACGGTCTCCGGAAAACAACGCGTGTGGCGGGAAAAACCTGGCCTTGGCTGCTGCTGATCGCGGTCGTCGCTCTCTGGGGATATGGCCGTTTCCGCGGCGATTTCGCCTTCGGCTTGAGGGCGGGGAAGAACCTGTGCGTTTTCTTGATCGAAATGGCATCGGTGCTCCCGGCGATGTTTTTGCTGGTCGGATTATTCGAGGTCTGGGTGCCCCGGAGCGTGGTGGAACGGCATACGGGAGAGCGCGCCGGCGTTGCCGCGATTGCGTGGATGGTTCTGCTTGCCACCGTGCAAGCCGGACCACTCTATGGGGCATTCCCGGTCGCCATGAGTCTATGGGGGAAGGGCTGCGCGCCCCGAAACGTCTTCATCTACCTCGGCGCTTTCTCGGCGATGAAGATTCCGATGCTGACCTTCGAAGTTGCGTTTCTCGGTTGGCGCTTTTCGCTCGCGCGAACTCTGATCACTTTGCCGGTGTTCATCTTCATTGGGTTCGCGATGGAGCGGCTGTTGCCGAGGGCTTACTCGCCGCCGGGTGTCTCGATCCGGCCGCAGACAGAAAAGTTGTGGTTCTGAAACGTAACAGGAGGCGAACTGTGAAAATGAGCGAGGTCAGAAGGAAAGCGAAAGAACTGGGTGTCAAGGGTCAGCGGATGAAGAAGCCCGACTTGATTC
>JADFCW010000359.1 GCA_017161705.1 Candidatus Sumerlaeota bacterium
GCTGGAAGAAGAAATCTGGGAGTTGTTCAGCTGGGAATCGGGCGATTTCCGGTTTGAGCACCGCCAGGAATCCGAAATGCCCGCCGCTCTGGTGGAAATCGAAATCGAACCGTTGATCATCGAGGGCACCCGGCGAACGGATGAATGGAAGGGGATCATCGCCAATCTCCGAAACGACGAAACCGTCCTAACGCTCAATCCTTGGCATCCGGAAGAACACGCGGACCTAACGTTGACTCCTGCGGAGTGGCAGGTGCTCTCGCTCATCAACGGGTCATTGCCTATCGGTTCGATTGCCGCGCGCGCAGGCATCGGCAAGTTTGAGACCTATCGGATTCTCAACACGTATTTGGCGGCTGGAATCGCGGCGATCAAGCCGGATCCGACAGCGGTTGCCGCCTCGGAAGAAGGCGGCAAGGAGGAAAACACGCCGCGTCGTCCCGCGCCAGGAATTTTGGGATTGTTCGGCAAAAAGCGCGGAGAGGGCGGAGCCGCGTTTGAACGAAACGAGAGGTTTTCCACCCCGTTGGGACTGGCCGGCCGGTTTGTGGAACTGGTTGCCCGGTTGTGTTTTGAACATCGCGATTTCACCCTTTCGGACGGCGACGAGTATTTTCTGCAACGCACCTGGCGCTCGATTCTTGTCGAGTGCCCCTTGGCCGATCTGATTCAAGTGGAAGGAAATCGAGTGGACACAAAACCGATGGAACGCTATTTGGAACTGAGCGGTGTCATACCCGCCACGCAGCGAGTTTACGAAGATGGTTTGGAAGCTCTGGAGCGCCTGTATGGGGCCACGGCAGCAGCCTTTTCCGCGCGGCTGGGCGAACGCAACTTCCAGCGGATCGTTCAAACCCTTCAAAGCGAGTGGTTTCCGGGAGCACAGGTAGCACAGCAACGGCGGTTTGACTTTGACCGGATGCTCAGTCGAGGAGCGGTGCGGACGGAAGGAGACCGGTAAGATGGCGGGAGAAAAAGTTCTGCTGATTGATTCGAGTGCCGCTGTTCAGGAATTGGGCCGAAGCGCCCTCGAAGAAGCGGGATTTCGCGTGGTGTTGGGTTCCAATGGCGCAGCGGCGCTGACCGCGCCCGAGCTAAAAGAGTTCAGCGCGATTATCTTGGATACGGCCACCGAGGGGTTGGACGGCTTTCTAGCAGCCCGGGAACTCAAGACCAGCCCGGAGACCTATCGTATCCCGGTCCTTCTGCTCATTCCCGAAGAACAAGCAGAATCGCGAGGCAGTCAAAGTTTGCGCGGGGCCAACGGCTATTTGCTCAAACCCTTTAACCCGGCCGTGCTGGTGGCGCGCGTGCGGACGCTGATCGAGGAGCAGCAAATCAAAGATCAGTGTGACCAGTATCTCCGCGAGGCGGCCAATTCCTTTATGGAGAAGCTGGCCGACCAGCGCATCCGCGAGGCAGCCGAGAGCAAAACGCAGCTCATCGTTGAACGCGCCATCCAGAGCGTCATTACCCAGTTGGATCAGCGCATGGGCCAGGAAGTCAGCGAACGGATGACGTCGCTGACCGCCGAGCGCGAACAGGAACTGGTTCGAAAAACCGTGGCCGAGGTGGCACAGTCGCTGATCGAGAAACTGGCCGAGCGGAAAGTTTCAGAGGCCATTGATAGTCTGCTGGGCGAGATGACCGAAAAAGTCGTGAAGAAAGCCGCGGAAAGCCAGGTGCCCGCGGTGGCGCGCAAGCAACTGAAGGAGTCCATGGATGTGATGCTGCCGCGCGAGGTCAGCGCCCAGGTACAAAAATCCATCGAAGCTCTCGTGCCTGATGTTACCAAGAAAATCGTAATGACTGTGGACGGGATCGCGCAAAAGGTGGTGCCCAAGGCCGCGCGCGAAAAGCTCCCTGAACTGACCAATGCCTATATCAAAGATTCCGGAGAAAAAATGCTTCCGGACATGGTCCGCGATTTGACAGGCCGCGAATTGGTGCGCCAGATCAACGACTATCTCAACCCCGCCATTCGCGATGCGGCCGCCAAATTGAACCGCAAAATCATGTTTATGTGGATCGTATTGGCCATCACCATTGTTGTGGGATTGACGTTGAACGTTTTCCTGATTCTGAAAATGACAGGCAAACTGTAGGCGGTTGCTCTTGACAGCGAGTTCCCGCTGCGCGTGAATTTATCCGCTCGGGAAGTCAGGCAAAACCGCAGAAAACGACCGAGCAGTTCCCTTAGATTTTCTTCCAGAGCCAAACACTGCTGAGCCCCTTGCAAACGCTGATGGTGCAAATATATTCGGCGCGATTTGAAACTCCGGAAGGGCGGCATTAAAAAACCCAGGTCGTGAAACGCGGAGAAACGATCCTGCCCTTAGTCTGAGGCCCCGAAAAGGGCGACATCGAACAACCCTGGCGTGTATGCGCGGGGAATGTACGGGCGCCGATGCTCGAGTGCGTGTATTGCATTCAATTTCAATTTAATAAATTTATCCCAAAAGAAAGGAGCAAGGCGGATGACAACACGACATCTTGCGAACAAGGATCGGCTAAGCTGCTTCGCCCATGGATTGATGGCGTTGGTGTGCCTGGTGTTATGGATTGGAGTGCTCGCCCCCCTGCCTGCCGACGAAGGGCAGCCCGGCCTGGCCTATGACAGCTACGTTCTGGACGACGGAAATGTGGCCGGCTCCATCGGCGACGGCGACGGCTTTGTCGAACAGGGAGAGACCGTTCAAATCTGGGTGCGGTTGACCAATCCCGGCTGGGTAACGGCCACCGGGGTCACCGGTACGTTCTCCCTGGTCTCCGGTACTTCTGTCACACTGACCAATACCAATCTGACATGGTTGAATATTGCGGTCGGCCAAATCCGCACCAGCCAAAACGCCATGCGGTTGATCGTCGCTCCCGATTGTGCTCTCGGGACAACCGTTGTCATTCGCGGAGTGGTGAACGAAAGCGACCCGACAACCGGGCCGTGGCAATTCGACCTCCCTCCCATCGAGGTAGTTCGGCGCTCGACCATTCGGGGAACGGTTCGCGACAGTTCCACAAGCATGCCGATCGTGGGCGCTCAGGTTGTGTTGTCGGGAGCCGTACAGAAGACCACGGTTTCGCGCACCGCCGGCGCCTATCAATTTCACGGCTTGCCCGACGGCCAATATGATCTAACAGCCAGCCATACGAAATTTGGTCCGGCAATTCCCACGACCGTCACGGCAACCGTGCCGCCCGATCGCAACGGTGTGGATATATTCCTGAGCGCCCCTCTCCGCCGTCTCGATCCCACTTCGATTACCATGGTGGTCAGTCCGGGCGGCAGCGGAGAGCGGACTTTGTGGGTGGGAAATCAGGGAACCTTTGAGATGAAGTCCTGGCTGTTGGAGAGACAAATCGGCGCATTTACCCCTCGCATTCTCGTCTTTACGGATGATTTCAGCCACGGCGGTACCGGCACTTACGTGGACCGTGCCCTGACGCGTTTG
>JADFCW010000360.1 GCA_017161705.1 Candidatus Sumerlaeota bacterium
CCACACCAGCCCCTCATCCTTCCAAGTCACAAGGTCTTTGGACGACCAAAGCTTGATGCCGTCGTTGCTCATGAAGTCCGGCCTGCCATCCTTGATGACGGCCCGCGTGCCGGTGAGGTAGTAGGTACCGTCCGGCGCGCGGGTCACTGCCGCATCGCGCAGCGGCTCGCCGATCTGGGGTTTGATCACCTCCGCCGCGTTGGCGGCAAGGGTGAAAACGGCCAAAGCTATGGAAATGATGCAGGAGAATCTGGTTGTGTGCATGGCTTTTTTAGCCTTTTGTTTTTGTTTGATTGTTTGTCAATTCACTTCTCATAGACAGCTCGGCCGATCATACCCATCTCGCACTTGAGGAAGACGCGGGGCGGGTCGGATTTCATGTCCAACTCAATCGGCTGGATGCAGGAGCTACCGTTCACCGCTCCGGGGAAACCGTCCGCGCTGCTGATGAGCGTTCCGTAGTTGTGGTGGCTGTGGCAGGTCTGCATCACGGCATACCATTGCCCGTTGTTATCCTTGAAAATTCGGCCGAAGCCGAGGTCAGGCAGCCAGCCGACGAAAGGTTTGAAGGTTCCGTCCAGGGAATCGGCATAGAAGAGAGTGCCACTGTAGTCCCCGGCACTTTGAATGGTCAGCCAAACGTGTTTGCCTTCGATGATGTACATGCGGTAGCCGCAGTCGCAGGCTGCGTTGAAACGGCCGCTGTCCAGTATTTTATCCCTGCCGGTCGTTCGCATCTTCCAGCTTTTGTCCTCGGCCGTCAGATCCTCTGTGAAGCGTGACACACCGTGGGTGCCATGGCCAGCATACACCCGGCCATCGGCCTCTTCCCAGATGTCCGCCGGCGGTTGCAGGGTGATCACGCCGTGCAGTTTGTAAGGGCCTTCGGGTTTGCCGCTCTGACTCTTCAGCAAGAAACTGTCCTGCGTCGGGGGGCCGTTGACCAGCATCCAGTAGTTGCCGCGCATGAAGGTGATGATCTGGGTCCAGCTCCACCACTTGCCGTCGGGCGCGAACCACGGCTCGTTGGCTTTGTCGATCGCCTCGCCCCTGGCCTCCTTGTAGGCCCGGTATTCCTTTTTCGCTTGTTCATAGGTGTACGGGCAAGGTAGGCGTTCCCAATTGATCAGGTTTTTGGAGCGGAACAACTGAACGCCTTCCTTGGTCCACCAGGAAGCGGGCTCATGGTCCGGACTACCTCCCGGCGGCGAGCATGTTAAGTAGAAATAGCCGTCGGCCATCTGGTGCGAGACCCAGGGGTCGCGGCCGTAGGGAACATGCATCTCCCATCCGTCGCGCCCCCCGCCTCTGGTGTAGTATTCATGGATTGGCGCGCGCGGCACGTCGAACTGATGCAAGTTCCATTCGAGCGGCACAATGCCTGGGCGTTCGCGGAAGGTGGCCGACGGATCGGCGCCGCAGAAGCTGGCGTAGAGCTTGCCGTCCGGGCCGGCGAACACGCTGTTCTGGCCGCCGTGCCTGACCATCAACATGGGCGTCTCGCTACGCTGGTCGAGCGTGTCGAAGCCAGCGATGAGCGTTTCGCGGTTGGCTCGGCCATAGCTTTGGGTAATAGCCGAAAATGACAGGCTATATCGGCGTTTCTTGGTCTTCGGGTTCGTGGTGGCGATAAGGAATGGCCCGGTCGGATCCCAGATGTCCACGGTGTCATAGTTGTGCATGGGAGGCGATTCCCCTAGGCGCGTCTCCAGGGCGACGGTGTCTCCCTGCGTAGCCGCTTTGGCGAGGTCAAAATGTGCCATGGCCAGAGGCCGGCCCCAGAGCCACCAGGCTTGTCCGTCGAGATCATCAATGAACAGATTCGGCGCCTCGCCAAGACCGGTGACCCGCCCCATGTTTTCATAAGGCCCCTCCGCCTTGCCGGTCTTGCTCTTGAGCAGGGCCGTTCCGCGTCCGTTCATCGAATAGGCAATCCAATAGGTGTTCAGTGCGTAGTGAATTTCAGGCGAGGTCACGCCGCGGCAGAAGTCATCTCGAACGGGATTGTCGCCTGGGATGCGGTATTGTTTGGCCCAGGCCGAGCCGTCCTTTTCGATATCCCAGACCTTGCCGACATATTCCCAAGTGTTCATGTCCGACGATTTCCAAAGATGAATGCCGTCATTGTTCTGGAAATCGAAGCGCCCACCCTCGCGCCGCGACGCCGCCGTGCCGGTCATATACCAAGTGCCGTCGCCGCCACGGCAGATGCTGGTGTCGGCGATGGGCGCGTCAAAAAGCGGGACTAGACGCTTCCTGCCGGTCTTTTCGTTGGGTTCAACCCATTTTCCCGATGGCTTGACAGCGGCATAGTTGAACATCTCGATTTTCCCGGCCTTGGCCGCCTTGGGCGCGGCGGGCAGAGGGATATTCGCGGCAGTCGCCAACACGTCACCTTTCTTTTCCAATGGAATCAATACCGGCGCATCGGCGATGGAGCAGGACGCCATGGTTTGACCGTCAGGACCGTCAAACAGCACGACTGGACCACTGCCGGGAATCAACAAGACCGGTTCGGAGTAAGGTCCCGTCAATTTGTCGGAGACAGCCAGAAAGCTGTCCTCCCGCTTGAAGCCAGCCTCGTCGGTATAGGCGGCCCAAGTGAGGTAGTATTTGCCACCCTTGAAGAACAGAAATGCAGCGTGGGGATCGAACTGTTTCGCGCACCAGTCGGCATTCGGAAAACCGGCCACCTTGGTCAGCAGGAATTCCGACAGTCCGACAATGTCGCTCAGATCGGACTTGAACTTCTGCAGGTATCCAGGCCCTTTGACCAGATACACGCTTCCGTCGGCGTCCCGGAAAAGCGACCCATGCCCCGGACCCTTGCTCCGCCAAAATATACCAATTTTATGCCAATTACTCTGCTTATCCTCCTCCTTTTCTGGCAGTGGCTCCCAGCAGATTTGATAAGGACCGATCGGTTTTTCATTTTTGGAATTCAGGATGCGGGCGTCGTGGCCGCAGATCGAATAGGTCATGTAGGGCTTGCCGTCGAGAAACGACAGCCTTGGCGATGTGACGCCCTGAACTCCGGGCGAGGTGCCGAACGGGCGTTCAGGCGGATGGAACGGGCGCCGGTTCATCTTGCCCACATTCCAATATTCCTTGCTTTGCATGTCCCAGACCAGCCCCTCGTCCTTCCAGGTAACGAGGTCTTGGGACGACCAGAGTTTGATGCCGTCGTTGTCAAGGAAATCGGGCTTGCCGTCTTTGATGAACGCCCGCGTGCCGGTGAGATAATATGTCCCGTCCGGCGCGCGGGTCACCGCCGCATCACGCAGCGGCTCGCCGACCTGTGGTTTGAGGACCTCCGCCGCGTTGGCGGTAAGGGTGAAAGCCGCCAGCAGGGCGGCTGCAGTTAGGATTGGGTTACTTGCGTTCATCTTGCATACTCCTAGGTTGGTTGTGGGTTTTATGTTCAA
>JADFCW010000361.1 GCA_017161705.1 Candidatus Sumerlaeota bacterium
CTCATGAGCTATTGTCTCATCGCGAGTCGCCCGTTTCTTCTCCAAGGCCATCCCTCTTCTCCATCATCAAACCGCTGGCAGGACGCCGGAATCGGACAAGGAGGCTGAAATCATGAAGGCGAAAAAAGGATTCACACTGATCGAACTATTGATTGTCGTGGCCATCATTGCCATTCTGGCCGCAATAGCGATCCCAAACTTTTTGGAAGCGCAAACGCGGAGCAAGGTGGCGCGGGTCAAAAACGATCTTCGGATGCTGGCCACGGCCATCGAGGCCTATCTGGTGGACCACCAGATGATCTACGGCACCAACGACTGGCAGGCGGCCGGCATCAGCGATGCCATGGAAGCTCGCCTGTATGCCCATTCAAGGCTGACTACGCCTGTTGCCTATCTCACGACCATTCTATACGATCCGTTCTATGTGCAGGGGGGAGCGGGAACAGGTGTGCGGCGGCGGGGCGCCTATGAATTCCGGTCCTATCACAGCCAGAGCACGGGCTCATACCTTGCGGTGTATCATCGCAATTATTTTTGGGCGGTCAACTCGATCGGCCCGATTTGCGTCCGCGAGGCCGGCGACCCTTCCATGCAGGACGTTCTGCGCGGCATCGCCCCGGGATTTGTCTACGATCCGACCAACGGTACGATCAGCAAGGGGTTTATTATCCGGACCAATCGCGGCGAGTATGTGATGGATACTTCGCCGCCGACGTAAGAGGCGGGTTTCGGTTGCGGCGCCGAACGAGTCTGCGAGGAAGGCAAAAAGTCGAATTGTATTTGTTTTCTCGTTGCAAAACAACATGGAACAAACCACGGAAAGAAGCGCGCTGAGCGCTGCGCCGGGAGCCGGTAATGGAGACCTTTGTGCAATCCATCCTGTCTGCACTGTTTTTTCCCCCGCGCGACATTCCCAACAAGGCGGCCTTCGTCAGCGGATTTCTCGAACAGACTCGCGTATTTGACGCTGACCCCATGATCCTGCCGATGGGCAACGCCCCGCCGCCGGTGCCGCGCATTGTGATGAAAAGCCGCGACGAACGTTACACCTGCGAGATCGCCCTCGAACATCTTCACTTTATCTACAACGACACCCGCCAGCAGCGCCGCACGCTTGACAGCCTGTATCCGGAATATCGCGAGACTCTTCACCGCGCAGTTGTGGCGGCCATGGCAGGAATCGGCGCCCCGATTGTGCGGCTCGGATTTGTCACGCGCCACATCATCGAGCCGGGCGAAAGCGCCAACCAGTGGATGCGGAAGACCTACCTACAGGGCAGCCGCATTCCGGAAGCGTTCGAGACCCACCTGCACGTGCTCCACCGCTTCGAAATGGAGGCGTTTCGTGTCAACCGCTGGATCAAGTTATGGACACTGCGCGATCCCCAGCATCCGGAGAACGATCCGGCGGCCATGCTGGAAATGGATGTGAACACCCTCCCGGAACCGGGCGTGCAATTTGACCGCTCGGCCATTGTGGATTTCTATCTCAACGCCTTCGATCAGACGGAAAAAGGCGTGAAGCAATTTCTGCTGGGCGGCGACAGCGACGGTTAGTCGAACATCTCGCTGACCGAACGGTGGGTGTGGATTCGGCTGATGGCGTCGGCGATCATCGGCGCAACCGAGCAGATGACCAGATTGGTCAGCGGCGCGGTATGCTTTTGAGGAATGGTGTTGGTTACGACGATGCGATCAATGGGGGCATCGGCCAACGTTTTGCGCGCATCGCCGGAAAACACGGCATGAGTGCAAAAGACAAACACGCGCGGGGCGCCGTATTTGACCACGGCCCGCGCCGCGTTGCAAATCGTCCCGCCCGTATCTATCATATCGTCGAAGATAAAGGCCGTGCGGCCTTCGACATCGCCGACAATATTGACAACTTCCGATTGGTTCGGTGCCGGCCGGCGCTTGTCCACAATGGCCAGAGGCAGACCGAGGTGCTCGGCGAAATTGCGCGCCCGCTTGACGCGCCCGACATCCGCGGAAACAACGACGCCGTCGTCAATGCCAATATGCTTTCGGATATAATTTATCAGGATTGGCTGGGCAAGCAGGTGGTCCACAGGGATGTCGAAGAAACCCTGAATCTGGCCGGCATGCAGGTCCACCGTAATGACCCGGTTGGCCCCTGCGGTGGTGATCAGATTGGCGACCAGTTTGGCCGAAAGCGACACGCGGCCTTCTTCCTTGCGATCCTGACGGCCGTAGCCATAATAGGGAATGACGGCATTGATACGTTCGGCCGAGGCACGCTTGCAGGCGTCAATCAGGAAGAGCAATTCAGCAAGGTTTTCGTTCACCGGCATGCAGGTAGGCTGGACAATGTAAACATCGCAGCCGCGCACGTTCCGATTGATCTTTACTTTGGTCTCGCCGTCGCTGAACCGCGCAATGTCGCACGCGCCCAGTGGCACACCGAGAATGCCGCAAATCTCTTGCGTCAGATCAGGATTGGCGGTGCCTGAAAAGATAACCGGATCGCCGTTCATCGGCAATTCCTCCCGGCGGCCTTTCGCGCGTTGCGGCCGGAATCAAAATGAAATGGAATCCATACCGAGAATGGCTGGGGAGGTAGGATTTGAACCTACGAATGCCGGCTCCAAAGGCCGGTGCCTTACCGCTTGGCTACTCCCCAACCGCTGCTGCGCCGCAAACAGAAACAGCCCACGCGCCGCCTCTCGACGCAACATCCGGAGTAGGGTTAATAGAGCATTGGAGCGCCTTGTCAAGCTCGGATTCCACCAGGACAATCGTGCCGAGGGAGCCGGCGGACGGCCGATCATTTTGAAATTTTTGACTTGCAGCGGAAATCAACCTTTGTTAGCAAAGCTTCTGGTAACGGCAGTGTGCCGCCCCGGTATTTATTTTTCATTCTACGAATAGTCTTGCTCGCCAAGACTACGGAGGTTTGCAGCATGACCAAACGAAACCGTGCCTTCACACTCATTGAGCTGTTGATCGTGGTGGCCATCATCGCCATCCTGGCGGCGATTGCGATCCCCAATTTTCTGGAAGCGCAAACCCGCGCCAAGGTCTCTAAAGCGATGGCGCACCTGCGGACGCTGGCTATGGCCTGCGAGGCTTTCCACGTGGATCACAACGTGTATATTCCACACTGGTCCAATCCGTCATCGAACAGCGGAAACTTTGTGCAGGACCGTATGGATCAGCTCTGGACGCCGCGCGGTTGCACCCCGCCGCCTGTGGAATGTCCCAAGGCTAGCTTAACCTCGCCCATTCCCTACATCACCGGCTTCATCACCGACCCATTTATGGAAGCACACGCTTACGTGGACAGCGGTGGATTTATCGCCGACTATGCGTGGGCCTATGGAA
>JADFCW010000046.1 GCA_017161705.1 Candidatus Sumerlaeota bacterium
TCGGCACTGCCAAAATCAGGTAGCCCATCGCCCAGTCATCCAATCCGATCGCCGGAATTCCGGGAATCCATCCCAGCAATCTCCGCGGCCATAGGGTAATCGTGCTGATCGCTTTTTTGTCGGCAGTATGTGCAATCCTGCACCTGCCGCCCGCCGCCGTTCCCACGCCCCATGGATGAACGTGACGGTTATCCCCTGACACCAAAACAATGGAATACCGGCCCGGACGCTCGGCTGCGAGGCGCCACGAAGCGACGGCGCATGCCGACGTCGCTCCGTCCAATGCAAACTTTCGTATCCATCCGTTTTCCGACTGGATTCCCTCTATGGGAACAATGTGGACTAGCTGACCGACCGCCGGCAGCGGGTAGTACAGCTTCACTTCCACGGTCTCGCCCGGCGCAGCCGGATGGCAGGGCAGACGCTCGAAACCCCAGAGGGCGAAGATGGCCAGCAGCGGCAGTGCAACAAGGGCAGGCCGAAACTCTGCGCAGGCCGTCCGCAGCACAAGTTCGCCGAGAACTCTGCGATGGCGACGGAGCGCGTCGCGGTCGCCGGACGCTTTGGCGCATCGGAGAAGTTCTTTGAGCCGGCGGCGGTCATTGCCCAGGCGCCGCAATAAATCGCCGTTGCCGGCGATTTTCCGCGCGCCAATCAGCGCCAGCGCCGACAACGCCGCCAAAGCCGCAAGCGGCAGGTCGCCCGGAAGCCGGACAATCCAGCCGAGAAAAACGTCGCCTAATTTAAGCAGGCTATCATTTAGCATGGCAGACGCACGTCCCGTACACGCAAACGCTCAGCAACTTCCTTGCGGCAGCACCTGGACTACACCGCGGTCGCCGTCCACGCGCACAATCTCCCCGTCTCGAAACAGGCGTGTGGCCTCCGCGCAAACCACCGCCGGAATGCAGAAGTCGCGCGCCACAATCGCCCCGTGCGACAGCAGGCCTCCGCGCTCGACTACCAACGCCCGCGCGTGGGCAAACAGGAGCGTCCACGCCGGATCGGTCGAAGGGCAGACAAGGACGTAATGGGTGCCAAGATCGCGCGGATCGGCCGGGTCGAAGACAATTCGCGCCGGACCGGTGCCCACACCGGGAGCGATCGGCACGCCCGACCGTTCGCGCGCTCCCTCAACCCCCCGCGGACGCTCCAGTTCGTCAAGGCGGTGGGAATCAATCACATCGGGCAGTTCGAGTCCGCGCAAAGCCTGATGGCGCGTCTTGCGTGCATGAATTTCTTTTCGCAGCGTCTCGCTTTTTTTCTCGAACACCTGCAATTCATCGAGGCAGAGGAAAAACACGTCGCGCCCCAGGTCCCAGCGCCGGCCCAGCTCGACAATAACCTGACGGATCGTCTCGTAGCCCATCATCAAATAGTGTTTGCCGTTTTCCCGATAGGGCAGAAGACGCTGGGCGTCGCGCAAATCGCGCTCGATCTCCTCCGCGAAGCTGCTCCCTCCGTATTGCCGGAGCAGCTCGGGCAGGGCGCGCTCGGTCTCTTCGCGCTTGCGGCGGTTGGCCTCGTGGGCTGCCGCTGCCGCTTTGTCCAAATGGCTCTGATAGAAAGCCGCCAGTCTTATCAAATAGGCGGGGTCTTCGCGCCAACGCGGCACGGCCAGTTCCATCTCGCCGACGGCGCGATGGCCGTAAGCTTCGAGGAAATCTGCCAGCGTGGCTTCGCCGCGCGCCACGGCCAGCAGGTCGGCCTCCTGTTTTACGGCAAGATCTCCCAGAAGAGCGGATGTGAGAGCAAGGGCGAGACGCGTTCCTTCTTTTTCGCCCAGCAGAAGCCCGAACCGTCTGCGCAAAGCGGCAAGCGCCATCCCGCCAAAGTATCCAGGCTTGAGCGATTCCTTGCCGAAGTCGTCGAGAACGCGCCGGCGGCGATCGTGGAGTTCGGCGATGAGATCTGGCGCCGAAAATGCCGAAAGATTTTGCGCGCGTTTTTCCGCAACGTAATGCAGAAACGGCGGCAACACTTTCGTCTCGAACTCGTCGAGAATTCCCTCTCGCAAGCGTCTCATGCGCCGCGCGCAGCGAATCATTGCCCAAACTGTGCCGGGAAGGTGCAGCCAGAATCGCGCATCCGCCTTTTCGGCGTTGAAGCGCGACGGTGGTGCGTTCAACAACTCGCGGTCGTTCCGCACACAGTCCACGTCGTACTCCAGCGGCATTGTGTCCCAGAACAGCTCCGCGGCGCGCCCGAGGTCGGCGTAGATTCGGCTCCCGATGAGCTCCAAAAAACCTTCCGAGCGCACGCATGCACCCGGCCGGAACCCGAAGTCCTGATACATGCGGCCGAAACCGCCCTCGCCGCTCATAAACGTGCGGACGATGTCCCACGTCAGCGGCGTGGGCGCGCGAAGCGTTTCGCCCAGGTTATGAACGACCCACACGCGGCGCGAACCGCCGGCCCGTTGAACCAGACGTTCGATTTCCGCCGCGCGGAATGTCTGAATCTCGCGGACAATATCGAGTTTGCGAATTGGCCGCGCCTGAAGCAGCGCAAACGTTCCGTCGGCCCAGCCCCATTCCAGATCAACAGGATGGCCGAAGAGCATCTCCACGCGGCGGGCAAGGGCGGCAAGTTCGGCAACTTGCGGGGGAGCGAGGCTGGGCCGATCGCCTGCATGGGTCTGCTTGATTTCGAGCGACTGCGCGTCCACAATAAACCGGTCGGGCGAAGCCGCGCCCGAGACAACCGCCTCGCCCAAACCAGGCGCCGCTTCGATAATCATTTCGCCTGCATCCGGCCGCGCAGGGTTGGCTGTAAAGGCCACACCGGAAACCTGCGATGGAAACATTGCTTGAACAGTCACCGCGGTGCCGTGCAGCCCGCGCAAGTCGTGATGCTTTCGATAGGCAATCGCGCGGTCGGAGTTCCACGACCGAAACACTGCCTCGATGCACTCGAACAATTGTTGGAAGGGATCAATCGGAAAGGCGCGTCCAGTTTTTGTTTCGTAGCAGGACTGAAAGCGGCGGGCGAGCGTTTCGTTTTCGGTGGCGCCGAACTCCGCGGGGCTGCGGCAAAACTCGGCGCCAAGGCGCCCTTCGATCGCATCGAACTCGGCGCGCGCAAGTCCGGCAGCTGATCGCGCAAAGGCCGCGATGAAGTCGGCATAGAGCCGCCAGAAAGTGCATGGAGAAAAGACGGGAGAAAACACCAAATCCGGCGTCAGGCCGCAATTCAGTATGGTCTCCATCATCCCCGGCATCGAGACCGCCGCGCCGGAACGCACGGAAACAAGCAGAGGCGTGGGACCGCGGCCAAATGTGCAACCGGTAACCTTTTCCAGCCGCGATAGATTTGCAAAGACCGCGTCCTGAAGCCCCTCGGGCCAACTTCCGCCGCTTTCCAAAAAAACGCGGCAATACGGGCTTGCGACGATAAATCCCGGCGGCACCGGCAGCCCCGCGCGGCTCATGATAATCAGGCTCATCCCCTTGCCGCCGAACATATTCGCATCTGCGGGATGTTCGTCGGCCGCGGCGGGATCGCCGAAGAACAAAAGGGAGGACCGGCGTCCAGAAAGTTCAGTCATGCGGAGGTCGGCTATTTCTTCACCGCATAGAGATGGAACTCGCAAATCGTCGGACCATCAGCGGCGTCGAGAATGTTTAGTCGCACGACGCGCGCCGTGACCGGTGGAAACGACAGCATCTTCCGCTCGCCGATAGTCTCGCCCTTGGCAAAAGGAATCCACTGACCGTCCTTTTGATACAGCAGTTCGAATTTTCGTACGCGGGCGTATTCCTCGGCAATCCGCGCCTGGTCAAACGTCTCCTCCTTGCCGAGGTCCACTTCGAGCCACGCCTGCTTGACGCCCCGGTCGGTGGCCCAGCGTGTGTGAGGGTCGCCGTCCACAGCCGCCTGCGGGCCAAAGTGCCAATTGTCTTTTTGATAAACGTTCGATGCCGTTGCCGTCTTGCCGGACGTAAGCGACTTCCATTTGCCCGCCAACGGCGCAAGGTCCATCGCGGAACCATCCAGCTGCAGCACGACGATCGTGTCAATCTCCTGCCGGTCTTTTTCGGGGACAAAAATCTCGATGCCCTCTTCGCTTTGCTTCACCTCGGCCGTTCCCCCTGTCAATACCACATGCCGCACGACCTTTCTGGGAATCGCAGGGAGCGTAATTTTCCCACCGTTGTAATTCCAATCCATGATGTGGACATAAATGCTGTTGCCTTTGCGCGTGGTAACGCCCCACGGCCCCGGCTCGAACGGTCCGCCGCGCGTGCCGTAGATACTCTCGCCGTATTTGTTCAGCCACGCGCCCATTTCCTTCAGTCGTTCGACCTGGCGCGGTTCGATCTCTCCCGTGGGCATCGGGCCGACGTTGAACAGCAAGTTGCCATCGCCACCGACCACCTGCACCAGAGTCTGGAGGCACTGCTTGAGCGACTTCATCTCGTCGTTGGGTTTCCAGGCCCACTGGCGGCAGATCGTGATGCAGCTTTCCCACGCGCGATCGAACTGCGCTTTGCCGATCCGCTGCTCCGGCGTGTCGTGGTCGGCGGGCAGCCCCGCGCGATTGTTGATGATGACCCCGGGCTGGAGCGTGCGGATCATCGTGATCAGGCGCGTGGTGTCCCAGTCCTCCGGCTTGCCGCCGAGACCGTCGAACCAGATGATGTCAATCTTGCCGTAGTTCGTGCACAACTCGCGCAACTGCCCGTGCAGATACTCGATGTAACGCTTGTGGTTCTCCGTGCGATAGTCGGGATGATACCAGTCGGGCGGCGAGTAATACCAGCCCACCTTGAGCCCGGCCTCGTGGCAGGCGTCGGCAATCTCGCGGCAAACATCGCGCCCGAAGGGCGAGTGCATGATAGTATAGGTGGTCAACTTGCTGTCGAACATGCAGAAGCCGTCGTGGTGTTTGGAGGTAAAAACCAGATACTTCATACCCGCGGCCTGCGCGATCCTGACCCATTCGCGTGCCTCAAATTTCGTCGGGTTGAATTGCTTGTAAAGGTTGTCGTATTCAGCCGCGGGGATTTCGCCGGGACGCCCGCCCGGACGCCCGCGTCGCTCGCCGCCGCGCGACCAGCCGATCTCGGTGCCTTTCAAGCTGACCGGGCCCCAATGGATGAACAGGCCGAACTTGGCATCGCGCCACCATTGCATTTCCTCCGGCGTCGCCTGCAGGCGGCCCGCCGTCTGCGCGCTTTCGCCCGCAATCGCTCCCGCGGATAGGAGCATCGCCGTCAGTGCCAGCCATACCCGTGCTTGTACCGTCTTTTGCATTCTTGCTCCTCCTTGCTCGACTCAGTATTTGTTTGGATGTGATTTTACAGATACCTACACATCTCCTTGTCCAAACTTTAGTTTGCCCGTTTGCGGTGTTTTTCCCCAATTTCAGCATGATCTTCCGGCCCCCGGCGAACGGAAAAACCTGCCCCCCCAATGAAGCAGGGGAAAGAATACGGCAAGCTAAGATTTGAACCCCACCGCCGCCACTTTTCACCGGAAGCCCGACGAAGCGCATCCCGCCCGAACTATCTACCTGCCGCTTCTGTCACTTCCGCCAAACGTCGGGCTTTGCCCGAAAACTCCTCGAGGCTCATGGCTTTTAAAAACACCAGCCCGCGCGTGGCGCGAAGCCGCGGACTGGGATTGTCTATAAAGAACCGCTCGCCCAGACACGTCTGAATCATCCGGAACTGGCCGACCCAAATGCTCTGCGCCAAATGGCAGAACGGCCCGTCGTATTCGTGACTGGGGAACGAGGCGTCGCGCTGCGAGTTGAAACAGTTCATGAAACTGTGCTCGACCACGGCCAACAGATTATTGGATACCGGCACATAGATGTTTGCTTCGGCCGGATGAAACCGGTGCCAAATATTCCGGTAGCCCCACACCACCGGCGCCTGTTCCGTTTTCTTTTGATAGCGCAGCAGGGCCTCGTGCAGAACCTGAAGGACTTTGTAGTGGGTGTCGGGCCCCGCCCCTTCGGGATCGAAAGCCACGGAGACAACCGTGGGTTTGAGAGTTTCCAACAAATCGAATACCGGCCGCACGTCGCGTTCGTGCGTCGGCTGCTCCGCAAACAAGTCGCCCGTGTAAAAGCCCAGCCGGCCGTGAATCACCTGGTCGGGATACACGCCGGCGTAAGCCCAAACCAGTTCCTCCTCGAACTCCCGCTGCATGCCCTTGAGGCGCTGAATGTTGGGGATGTCCTTTTTCCCTGGATAGAGCGTCTTGAGATAGTTCAGGTTTTCGATGATGCGCTGCTTGAGATTGTCGAAATCCTCGTCTTCATAGACAATAATCATATTGATGAGGGTGCGACGGGCCTGGGCGCGGCGTTTCATTTGCGGATCGCGCGCTGCGATGCCGTCCAGATATGAATAGACCTCGGCGGCGCGTGCCGATTTGTTGTCCGGTTCGAGATCGCCGGCCAGCCTGTCGGCGCGAAACTCGTTGCGGTCGAGAAAATCCAGAAGATCCTTGAGCAGACCGGCCAGAAAAGCATTGGTGACGGCCGTGAAGCCGCTGGTGAGAATATAAAAATAATTGCGGTTGGATGCACGCCGCACCAGGTGCATCACGTAGGGCATGTAGCCGAGCATGATGTCATCGTGATGCGGGGCGGTGTGAAGGATCACCTGGTCCTGCAAGTCGTCGCGGCCGCGCTCGATACGCTCGAGAATTCGCTCGCGCGTCCAGGCCGCAAGGTTCGGCAGCGCGCGCCCCGTGCGCTGGACAATGTGCTGGAGAAAGCGGTCGTTTTTTTCTTCGCCGCGGCGAAACTGGTCGAGCCGCAGCTTGCGCGCCAGCGCATAGTCAATCACCGCACGCTCGACGGTTTCATCGCTCAGAGATTCCGCCTTACAGATGTCCTCGAATCGGCGCTCGGTCAGATGCACCGCAGCACCGGTTGTCAGATAGAACCGAGCATTTGGCATGCCCTGAAGCGCCGTTGCCGGATAGAGTACGCTTCTCGGATTCTGAATGGCATCGGCAACCACGCGGGCTTTGGCCTCGCCGGCGGCAAAGATGATCACCACCGCATTGGGGTTGTAGGCAATCGTGGCCAGGCCGATGGTGATGACCGGCCGGCCGCGCGCCGTTTCGATGCCGCCGAGATCGCCGGCCGCCGCCGCCTCCGTCTCATAGTTGGTCATGGTCAGGCGCGTCGGGCAGAAATGGTTCGACCCGCGCGTGTTGAACGCGATATGGCCGTCGGGGCCGATGCCGCCGAGAAAAAAACCCAGACCGCCCATGGCCCGAATCTGCGCCTCGTAGTCGCTGCAAAACTGATCCACCGCCAAAATGACCTCGCGCTGCAGTTCCTCCTGGCGGTTGACCGGATTGCGCGACCGCAGCGAAAGGTCCACACGCCCATCGGGGAAAACCGTGTCAAGAGTATGGCCGGCCGGAATTCCGATCGCCGTCGGATCAATCAGCATGGCGCGACGGACATCGAGCCCGAATCCCTTGATGTAGTGTTTCATCACATAATAGTGGAAGCTGTTATGCTGCGTGGGCTCGATCGGATAGAATTCATCAATCTGAACGAAGCGAAGGCCCCGCAGGTCGGGCTTCTTGTCACGGGCCAGTCCGATTTCCGCCCACTCGTTCTGCACGGCCGAATCGTCCCAGCGTTGTAGGTAGTGTTTGACCCATTTGATAAAATACTCGGGGGTTTTGCCCGTCGGCAGGCTTACAACACCTTCCGGATTCTCGACCGCCCATTCCAGGAAGCGAAGCGCCGTTAGGCGTCCGAGGGCGGGGAAATTCGGAACCTCGATAACCGGCAAATATTCCGCCGGCGGATAACGCATCTGCCGCCCCGACTGTTGGAGAAACCATTGTTCCACGCGCGAGCTCGGCAGTGGCGGCTCTCGCACGCCGTCGGCGCACGCTCCGGCCGTGTCGCTGTCTCTGGCCAAAGATTGCTTTTTCATTTATGGCTGAAAGTCTCCTCAGGTCATTGGACAAATCCGAAAAAACAATACCAAGAAAAAGCTTCTTAGGCGCATGATTCAAGAAGTTTTCCCTCCGATTCGTGTTATTGCGCGCGGGATGCCCAAATCCGATTGACTTGCCGACAGGATACGGTCTATTTGGTTTCCGGTGATGTGGGCAGGACGCAGACCAATAAAAAAATCTCCCTGCCTCCGGTTTGCGAGGCAGGCATTTTTACACCCTTGGACATGGGTGCTTCAGGCGTTGGCCGTCGGCGGTCTATGCGCGCCCATTAGTCTTTCCGCCACACCGGCAACTTCCTCCACTGCGTCCATCTGTTTCATCTTTACGGGCTCGCGCCAAAGCGAACTCGAACCATGCGGTTGCACGGAGAGCCAGAATGGCGGCGTGGATCGCGAAGCCCTCCTCTATCAGCACCTGCGCACCAGGTATCCGCGCGTCGTGGCAATGGAGGCGGGCGGCTGGACCGATCCCGTTCTCAACGAGCACGAGCGGATGAAGTCGCTCTACCTGGTTCGCGCTCTTGCGCACATGCGTTTCGACGCGTTCAACGTCACTCCCTACGATTGGGCGTTGGGCACCACGGTTCCGGCGGAACTCGTGCGGGAGGGAACCGGCCGTCTGCTTTCCGCGAATGTGCGGCTGCGCGCGGGCATGCCGAGCAAAGCCGCGAGCGATTCGACCGCCCCGGTAGCACCCTATGCAATTTTCACGGTTCCACGCAGCGACGGTCTCTCGCCCATCCGCGTCGGCGTCCTCGGTGTCACGCATCCGAGTTCGCTCGACACCGTGGCCCTCGAACGTTCCCAAACACTGTTCAAGCAAATGCCGCTCTGCGACGTTCTCGACGTGTCGGAGACGTTACGGCGCTATGTGCCGGAGCTCCGCAAGCAGGCGGATTTTGTCATTCTTCTGGCCATGATGAATCGCGCGGCGCTGGAGTCCCTCCTGCCGGAAGCAGACGGCATTGATCTGATCGTCACGACGCATAATGTGGAAAGCATGAGCGAGCTTCGGGCTGTGGGCAAAAAAACGCTGGCGAACACAGGTTTCTGGGGACGCTATTTTGTCGAGGCCGTGGTTGAGTTCGACACATCGAACCAGCCTGTGAGAATCAGCGGCGGTTTGCGCGACATCCCCGGCGACGGCCCTGCCGATCCGGCCCTCGCCGCACTTCTCGAACAGTATCGCGAGGACACAAAGAACCTGCAGCGGCGAATGGCCGTGGCGCTCGAACAGAGCCGTTTCGCCGGCCGCAACCAATGCATTGTCTGCCATCAGGTCCCTTACTTGCAATGGACGCGCACGCCGCACAACTTTGCGTTTGTCACCCTCTCGCAGAAGAACCAGCACTACAATCCCGACTGCCTGCCCTGCCACGTGACCGGATACCATGAACCCGACGGCTTTGTGGACCTCGGCCAGACGCCGCATCTGGCCAGCGTGCAATGCGAGGAATGCCATGGGCCCGGCAAGGCCCACGTCCAAGTGCTGACCGAGTTGCTCAAACCCGGGCGCGACGGCCAACACCGGACTTTGGCGCCAACGGACGCGTATCCCCGTCTCGATATGGGCACGTCAGCGACGATCTGTTTGCGGTGCCACGACAAGGAGCACGATCCGAACTTTGAATATGAGCGCGACTTGCAGCTGGTTTCGCACAAAAACCTCGCCGGCCCGTTCCGCCGCAAAGAGCCCGCGCGCGGTCCCGCGCCGGCCATGCAACTCCCTTCGGCAGCTCGCACCCCGCCGCCGCGCTGAAGCACCCCGTTCCATGCCCGCCCGGATGTAGCCATTGACAAACTTTAGCAGGGGCAGCGATGCTTGTCTCTAATTGCCGCGAATGGAACCCGACGGTGGTGGGGTGGCCGAGCGGTTGAAGGCACCGGTCTTGAAAACCGGCAGGCGCAAGCCTCGTGGGTTCGAATCCCACCCCCACCGCCACTCTTTGCAAGCGATGAGGGATGAAGGATGATGGATGAGGGGAGAAAGCCGCACATTGCGATTTCGCTGGGCGACCCATCGGGCATCGGGCCGGAAATTGCATTGAAGGCAGCGGCGCGGGCCGAGGTGAGCGAGATATGCACGCCGGTGCTGGTGGGCTCGCCGACCGTATGCGAGTCGCTGTTGGCGACGCTGCATCTGCCCCTGAAACTCCGCGTCGTTTCTGGGGTCCGCGAGGTTGTCGCCGCGCCGGGCACGGCGCATGTGCTGTGCCCGGCGGCCTCCAGGGGCGCCTCGCAGGGACCGCTCGGGAAGGTGTCGGCGGAATCAGGACAACTGGCTTTCGAGGCGATAGACGAGGCTGTACGGCGCATTCAGCAGGGCGAACTGGACGCTCTTTGCACAGCCCCGATCAGCAAGGCGGCATTGAACCTGGCTGGCCATGCTTATCCGGGCCATACGGAGTTGCTGGCGGAAAAAGCAGGAGCAAAGCGCGTGGCGATGCTGATGGTCGGCGGGGGAGTGCGGGTGGTTCCTGCGACGATTCACTGCCCGCTGTCGAACGTTCCGTCGAAGCTGACGCGCAAAGACCTTGTGGAATTGCTCGAACTGATCCACCGCTCGATGGAGACGGACTTTGCGATTGCGCAGGCGCGGCTGGCCGTTTGCGGCCTCAATCCCCACGCCGGCGAAGATGGATTGCTCGGCAGCGAGGAACAAACCATTATCGTACCAGCAATCGCCGAGGCACAGCGCAGGGGCATTCGCGCCGAAGGTCCCGTTCCCGCCGACGTGGTCTATTATCAGATGCTGCAAGGGCATTGGGATTGCGTGCTGGCGATGTATCACGATCAGGCGATGATCCCCGTCAAAACTCTGGCGTTCGACCGCGGGGTCAACGTAACGCTGGGGCTGCCGTTCGTTCGCACATCGCCCGATCACGGCACGGCGTTTGACATTGCCGGCCGCGGCGTAGCCCGTCCCGACAGCATGATTGCAGCCCTGCGACTGGGGGTGGAACTGACGCGGAATCGTTGGCGGCGAAATTGAGGCTCGTACACGAACGGGCCAACTTGAAAGGAAATGGACTTGACGGAGAGTCCAAGCCTGCCTATCAGGCCTTTTTACGCGGGCGCAATGTACGCCCAAAACGGGGAAACTCCTGGCCAACGCAAAAACAAACCGATCAAAGAAAGGAACCAATATGGTCAACCTGGAAGGCACAAAGGACAAAATGGCCAAAGGCAGCTGGGTTACCTATCGGCCGGAAATCAAGATTCACGACTGCACCATCCGCGACGGCGGCTTGATGAACGCCCATCGGTTCGAGGACAGCTTTGTGCGGGCTGTGTTTGATACGCTCGTGGCTGCCGGTGTGGATTACATGGAGTTGGGATACAAGACCGACAAGAAACTGGCGGCACCGGCGGACTTCGGGCCGTGGAAGTTTTGCGACGAGGACGATATTCGGCGCGTAATTCCCGAAGACAAGCAGGGCATCAAACTGTCGGCCATGGCGGATGCCGAACGCACCGACTATCACAACGACATTCTGCCCCGCGAAAAGAGTATCCTCGATTGTATCCGCGTTGCCACCTACATCCACCAAATCCCGACCGCCCTGGATATGGTGAAAGACGCGCACGACAAAGGCTATGAGACGACCCTCAACCTTATGGCCATCTCCACTGTGCGCGACGCCGAGATCATGGACGCCCTCGATACCATTGCCAAAAGCCCCGTGGATGTCGTGTATCTCGTGGATAGTTTCGGCGCCCTTTATTCCGAGCAGATTCGCTACCTGACCCTGATGTATTTGCGCGCCCTGGAAGGCACGAACAAGCAGGTCGGCATCCATGCGCACAACAACATGATGCTGGCCTATGCCAACACGATCGAAGCCTTGATCGTTGGCGCGAATCGTCTCGATGCGACCATCAACGGTCTGGGGCGCGGCGCGGGCAACTGTCCCCTCGAGTTGCTGATCAGTTTCCTGAAAAATCCTAAATTCCACCTTCGCCCCGTCATCAAATGCATTCAGGAGCACTTCCTGCCGCTGAGCAAGAAAATAGACTGGGGCTACAGCATTCCCTATCTGATTACCGGCTGGCTCAACGAGCATCCGCGGGCGGCAATCAAGGTGCGCGAAGGCAGCAATCCCGACGACTATCTAACATTTTTTGATCAGATGGTCGAGGAAGAATAACAAAAAAGGGTGATGGCGTGCCAACGATATTGGATATTTCCCGACACCAATATCAGGAAAAGATAATTCGGCTATATTCTCAATCCAAAACCCAAAAGGGAACCCGGTCTGTGGCCGCAAGCAGAAAGATCTTCGCAGACCGCTGATACTGCAAGGTAGAATGCTTTTGCTTTGGATTGCGGCAGCCATGCTGCCGCTTTCGCCCGGCGAGTTTCGACGCCTCGAACGCGCCCTGTAGCCCTAACCAGGCATAGGATGTTCTCTATAAAGCGAGGACAGTAGTTTATCTGGCGATGAATCTGGACTGCAAGGTAGAATGCTTTTGCTTTGGATTGCGGCAGCCATGCTGCCGCTTTCGCCCAGCGAGTTTCGACGCCTCGAACGCGCCCTGTAGCCGCAGCTAAACATTGTCCCTCCGTTTCATCCCGCTCGGACGGGAAAAAGGTTGTGTGATTCTTCCCCCGCGAACGGAGGGGAAATTGCTTTGGTCTCGCGCCGCCCGCGGCGGGGATAAAGAATGAATATAAAAGAGTCTTGACAGATTTCCCGGTTTGTCTCCAAAATAAATTATAGATATTGAATTACGATGTCCAGCGCACCGAGCCAATCTTACTAATTGTTGTTTTGTTCCATTTTCCTTGCTGTCTTTGCGCCGAACAAAGGAGTTTGCTATGCGATCTCGAGCGATCATGCTTGCCATTATCGTCCTGGTTGGCCTGCACCTGTCGGCCTCAGCGACGCTGACGTTGACCAAACGCAACAAGTTCGACCTTAACTGGTATTTTCACAATACTTCGACCAAATACACGGAAATGAGCAATCCCGTCGGCTATTATTGCGATTACAACAGCGACGGTCTGCCCGACTACTTTTTTGTCCTCGAAGACCCCCTGACATGCGACTGGCGGCTGCTGGCCATTGATACCCGTCCAACCGGCGGGCTGAAAACTCTCGCCAATCGAACCGCCGGACGCGACATCGCCGCCGTGCCCGGCCAGTTTGTCCCGCGCTGGCTCTACACGCCATTTTCCCCATCCATGGATGTACCGGATCTGGTGGTAGTGGGAACGAATCAGCCAAGTGCGGCCAACCAGCAATACACTAAGTTCACTTTCTGGCGTCTGAACAAATACAGCACGTCGTTGCCGACCGAGACCGACGGCACCTGGTCCATAGACGTGGTCTCCTCCTACACGCCTCGGATCGTCTGGCCCGACATCAGCTTCAACGCCGATGACTATCCGGATTTTTTGATCTACCACCGCAGTCCTTCGCCGCCCGGAATGGCTCCCCGGCAGTTCACTGTCACCTGTTACAATGGACTCAACGGGGCCCCCTTGTGGGCGCGATCCATCGCACTCGACCCTCAGGACACGGGAGAGGGGCTAAAGGGTTTGGGATTTGGCGAGCCCACTCTCGATGTGACGGTTCTTCCCCATGCCCCTCAGACCGGAATATCAGGGGATTTCGATGCCAACGGAAAGCCGGAGATCCTGCTTTTCTACACGTTCGCGTACGGGGATTTTTATTCTACGTATGCCCTTGCAACCAATATCACGATGCTCAAATCCAGCGGCAACTATCTCGCCCCTTATTCGGCGACTTGGACGCGCGTGGCCACGGATCTCCAGAGGTTTGTTCCCTCTACTCCCATGACCATTTCGGACTACAACGGCGACTCGTTTGTGGATATGATGATCTGGACGCCCACTCCGTCGGTGGGTACGCCTATACCGCCGTTTCAAGCGTATGACCTTCGCCAGCGCCGGATGTTGTTTCAGGCGCAACTGGCCGACTTCGGCGCGGACACGGACAACTTTCTCGTCTTTGATCATCTTCGCTACGGCAGCGCCCGCCGCGCGGACGTGACCGGCGACTCGTGGAGCGACCTCGATGTCTATCGCTCGGTGGGAACGTCGGAGGCTCCGCTGCGGATAGGTCTGTTCCACGCATGGGCTGGCGGCGGCCCTCTTGCCGGCCGCCGCGTTTGGATGCTTCAGTACAACAGCTATAATCGCGCGTTTGGCAATGCCAATGACTTCAACGGCGACGACCTGCTCGACTATGTCCTCCTCAAAACACCCGATGCTCCCAACTCTCCGACCCTCGGCAAAATTACGTATCACATCGCAAATACTGCGGTAACGCGAAGCGGAATTACTCTGGGCAAACGATTCACTTACACGCCCGACGTGCCTCTGCCGCCGTTAGGCAACCATTTTCGTGCCGACGGTGTCTACTTCAGCCGCGCAGGCGATCTCGACGGCGACGGGATGCGGGACACGGTCGGCTCGTTGGTCAGCGCCTTTTATAATACCGATTCTACCACGTACCTCTATGCTTACGGCTATCTGTTTTTCTACGACAATACCGCCGGTCTGGCCGCGCCCCCGCTGACCGCAGAACTCGAGTTCCGAACCGCCAATGAGAATTGGATACCCATTCCTGTTTTTATGCCGGCCGTTCAGCAGGGTAATACCTTGGTGGACAACAACCGCGACGGCTTCTGGAACGACGTTATTGTCATGACTGGGGAAAAAGCCATTTGGTCGTTCAGCTACCACTATCAGGTCATCGGCGGTCCCCCTCTCATTGAAGCCGCCACTTACGCCGACCTCGATGGCAATGGTGTGGACGCCGGCGACCTCCTGCTCCTGACGCTCACGCGCAGCGTCGAGGTCAACACCAGCCTGCTGAGAGCCGGCCACTTCTTCCTGCCCGTTCAGGGTGATAGTCTTGGCGGCACGGGCTTCCGGGTCTTTACCCACCCCTATAATCCTCAGATTATTGCGCTTGTCCTGGGCCAGGGAGCCAAACTCACTCCTCCCGGCTTGTTCTCGATGAGCACCCGAACCTCCGGTTCGCCCTCGGGAATTGATTTTGCCACCACCCTGCCCGTGGGCGCTATCCGCAGTCTCGACGGTATTTCGGCCGTCAGTAACGGTGCGCCTGATGCCAACGATGCCGCCGTGGACGTACGATTCAACCTCATCGGCCGCACACTCTCGATCGGCAATCGCGGCGGCATTCTCTCGGCTGTTAATTCAGCCGACGCTAACTATCGCAACCACAAGCTGATCATCCCGCAGGGTGCCTTGGGAACAACCGGCACATTTGCATTGCGGCCGCCGGTGACCAACCTCGGCGTCCCCAATGTATTTCAGATTACCCAGACCGGCGGCGGCAATTTCCTGCAGCCTGTGACCATCGCCGCCGAGTTCTACCTCAACGACGTCAATCGAGAGTTGGGCAATCTGCTTTCGGAAATGCGCGTGCACCAGCTGGTCGAAAAGCCCGCGGGCGTGTTTAACTTTGTGCCCGTGCACGGCACTCATCGCCTCGACAGCGTGCCCGTCTTTTCCGCATCGGACGGCGTCGAAAAACTCAATGGGAGCGCAAAAACGGTCTCTGTGGATGTGTCCAGTCTCAATCCCGAAGGCTCGACCGGCACGCCCGGTCTCTTTGCCGGTCTGCCCATCGAGACCGTGGACGAGCGCACCATTGACATCAAACCCGGCAGCACGCTGTCGGGCAAAGCGACCGCCACGCTCCTCATCCCGGGCAGCGCTGGCGCCTACACAGGCCATAAACTGGAATTCCCCGGCTATGTCACCACGACGCCAAGCGATCCCAACCGCCTGGAAGTGAAAATCCGAACCGCCACATGGCTGGAGCGCAATTCCTTGACGGGCGGCCAGTCGTTCCCGCCCAACAGCGGCGCTATCTTCGTAGTCACTGTCAGCGATGCTCTGGGCCTGCCCGTTCGGTTTACCGATCCGGTCAATGTCACCGTGCAATTCAAGGAACGATCCGACGCGGCGCTGACCGATGTGGTCCGCTTTGACGGCTCGCTTGGCGTGCCACAGAACATGCGTATTGTTCGCGATTACTCCGCGGACGGCGTTCATTTTGCTTTCATCACTGGCGTCACGCAAACGGTCAACGTCTCCCAAGGCACAGTCACCGCTCAATCGGTTCTCAATCTGACCGATGTGACAGGTATGGGCACCTACGGTGCCGTAGCGGCGCGGGGAGCAACGCCCGTGGCCCATTGGGAGCTGTACCCGTGATGTCGCTTCCTCACCTGGCCTCCCGTCCGGCCGTTTGACCGTTTACACCGGGCGGGAGTATGCCAACCATCGAGAGCACCGCCTCAGGAACGTCGGTTGGCCTTGATCAGCCCACTTTCATAGATGAACTGCGTGCATGAAAATTGGTATTGTCATTCTGGGTTGCGACAAAAACACCGTGGACAGCGAATATTTGGCGGGGGCGCTGGCCAAACGCGGCGCCCTCGTCACTGCTGATCCTATCGGCGATGGGCCGGTGGATGCGGTGGTGATCGCAACCTGCGGCTTTACTGACGAAGCCCGCAGCCAGACGTTCGCCACGATTCTCGAGTGGGCCAAATACAAACGCCAGTCGCGCCGCCCCATGCGTCTCTATGTCTGGAGCTGCATGGCTCAGGCGTTTGGCGAGGCGTTGCTGCGCGCCATTCCCGAACTCGACGGGGCGGCCGGCGTCGGGCGCTTCGATCAACTCGCCGAAGCGATCCTGAGCAACTCCGACGGTTTGCCCGCAACTGACTTCAATCATGCGCCGCCATCGCGGCGCGAAACCCTATCTGCCTCGGCAGCGAATTGGGGCGCAGCGGCGTATCCCCAATCCAAAATTCAAAACCCAATACTCAAAGTGTCTCTCGCGTCTCCCGCTCCGCTCGTGAAAGTCCTTCCGCATCACGGCCGGCTGCGTCTCGATCGCCGTCCCTATGCGTTTCTCAAAATTGCCGACGGGTGCAATCATCGCTGCACGTTTTGCTCGATCCCGATGATGAAAGGGCCCCTGCGCAGTGTCTCGCGCCGTATCCTGCTCGACGAAGCGCGCGCTTTGCTCGACTCCGGCGTCCGCGAGATCAATCTCATCGCGCAGGATGTTACCGCCTACGGCCTCGACATGTACTCGCATTATCGGCTGCCCGACCTGCTCGAGGACTTGCTGGCGCTGGAAGGCGATTTCTGGATTCGGCTGCTTTACGTCTATCCCGGCGGCCTGAGTCGGCGGTTGATCGAACTGCTCGCCCAACATCCAAAACTGTGTCCCTATCTCGACCTGCCGGTGCAGCACCTCGACCCGCGCGTGCTGCGTGCGATGGAGCGGCCGCAGCCGAATCTCGACATCGAGCGGCTTGTGGAGCGCCTGCGCGAAAACATTCCCGATCTCGCGCTCCGCACCACCATGATGGTGGGATTTCCCAGCGAAGACCGCCGGGCGTTCGACCGTCTCATCGCCGGTGTGGAGAGGATTCAGTTCGACCGTCTCGGGACGTTCGTGTTCTCACCGGAACCCGGTACACCCGCCGCTGCAATGTCCGGCCGCCCGCGCCGGCAAACCGCGCTCGAACGTATGGATCGGCTTATGCGATTGCAGGCGGCGATTTCGGCCAAAAAGTTGCGTGCCTGGATTGGCCGAACCGTACGCGTGTTGATCGAGTCCCCGTCGCCGGAGAAAAGTGGCAACTCGGAAAAAATCCGTTACCTTGGCCGCACGATGCGCGATGCCCCCGAAGTGGATGGCGTCGTAAAGGTGCGTTCATCGCGGCGGCTTTCCATCGGTTCGTTTGTGGACGTAAGAATCACGGAAGCGGAAACGTATGATCTGGTCGGCGTGGCTGGAGATAAAACGGCAGCGCCATAAGCCGAAGGGATTGAAGCGTGCCAACCGCACTGCCAGCCAGCGGAGAAGCGGTTTCCCTGCCGACTGTATCGCACGCTTCCTGACCCCATTTGGATAAAGATGCCCTCCGGATCGCACTTCCGAACTCAGGGCTTTTGGGCTTGAGCGGGCGGGCAGATCGCGATGTGATGATGCACATACCCCTCGACGCAAACGTCGTTTCCGAACTGGCGAATGACAATATCCTCCAATAAAATGGCGCGCGCCATCTCCTCGATGCCGTAGCCGGCCAGCACGCGCGGCGGGCCGAATCCGCCGATGATCTTCGGCGCCACAAACGTCACCACGCGGTCAATCAAGTCTGCCGCAAACAGCGCCGTCAACAGGTGCGGTCCGCCCTCGACCAGCACGGACTGAATGCCGAGCCCGTACAGGTTCCGCATCAGATCGTGCAAGTTCACCGTCTTGCCTCTGCCGCGAACCGCGACCACCGTCGCGCCTTTCCGGCGAAATTGCGCAACCCGGCGCGCCGGCGCTGACGGACCGACGGCGAGAATGGTCTGGCCGCCGAAGCCCGGGTCGAGACACCGCGCGTTGGGCGGCGTTTGCAGCGTGCCGTCCACGACAATGCGCGCTGGCTGAATAACTTTGCGGCGGCCGGGCAGACGCGCGTTGAGCCGAGGGTCGTCAGCCAGTACGGTTCCGACGCCTACCATGACCGCATCATAGCGCGCGCGCAATTCGTGCACATAGAGGCGCGACGCCTCGCTGCTAATCCATTTCGAATCGCCAGAATAGGCCGCCAGCCGCCCGTCGAGCGTCATGGCCCACTTGGCCACGATAAACGGCCGCCGCAGTTGATGAAATGTCAGAAAGGGTTCATTGAGATGCGCGGCCTCATGCGCTAGCAGCCCCACATCCACGCGAACGCCGGCCTCGCGCAACCGCGCAATCCCTTTCCCGCCCACCAGCGGATTGGGATCAGCGAACGGAATGACGACACGCCGGATGCCGCTGCGAACAATCCTCTCCGTGCACGGCGGCGTCCGCCCGTAATGGCAACAAGGCTCCAGCGTGACATAGAGGGTTGCGCCGCGCGCCGTCTCGCCGCCCCCGGCCCGTCGAATGGCTTCAACCTCGGCGTGCGGCAGTCCGGCCCGCTTGTGCCAGCCTTCGCCGATCACGCGCCGCCCCTTGACCAGTACGGCACCGACCGCCGGATTGGGTCGGGTCATGCCGAGCCCGCGCGCCGCCAGTTCCAGCGCCCGGCGCATGAAACGCTCATCCTGCGAACTGCCGTGGCTCATTGGGGGGACAAAGCCCGTTGGACAGTCGAGTCGGATCGGTCCAATCTGTCCTATTTGCGGCTGCCGTAGGGGGCGTTGTTCTGGAGAAACTCCAGGACCGTCGCGGCGACGGTTTCGATCTCGCGCTTTTTCAACCCCGGAAAAATCGGCAGCGAAAGAACCCGTTGGGCCGCCTGTTCGGCGGCGGGGAAAGCGCGCTCGCGGTAGCCGAGATACTCGAAGCATGGCTGCAGATGGAGCGGGCGCGGATAGTAGACAGCCGAGCCGATCTTCTTTTCGCGCAGAAAATTCTTCAGCCGGTCGCGGTCGCGCAACTGAATGGTGTAAAGGTTGTAGGTATGGCTCCCGTCGTCGCGCATTTCCGGCAGCACCAGATCGCTGTCGCGAAGGAGCGAGTCGTACAGCTTGGCGTTCTCGATCCGGTCGCTGAGCATCTCGTCCACTTCGGGCAGTTTGAGGCGGAGAAAAGCGGCCTGCAGCGGCGACAGCCGGCTGTTGTAACCGATCATCTCGAACACCATATCGGGCACGGTCAGACTGCGGCCGTGATCGCGCATCAGCAGGCATTTTTCGATCACGTCGTCGTGGGGCGAAACAATCGCGCCGCCATCGCCCGCACCGCCGAGGTTTTTGGTCGGATAAAAGCTGAAACAACCCGCATCGCCGTACGTGCCTGCTTTTTTCCCGCGCCATTGCGTGCCGAATGCCTGCGCGACGTCCTCGATCAACTTCAGGCCGCGCTGTTGGGCAATCGTGCGGATGGCGTCTATATCGGCAATCTGGCCATACAGGTGAACGACGATGATCGCCCGTGTTTTGTCCGTAATGGCGGCGGGAATTTTCTCCGGGTCAATATTGTAACTGCGCGGGTCAATATCCACGAAAACCGGCTTGGCGCCGACCCGCACGACCGCATCGGCCGTGGCCACAAACGTGTAAGCGGGGACAATGACTTCGTCGCCCGGACTGACGCCGAGGGCTTGGAGAGCCATGACCAGCGCGTCGGTCCCGGAGTTGACGCCGACGGCGGTTTCCACCCCCAGCCATTCCGCCAGCTCGTTCTCGAATTTCTCCACCGTCTCGCCCAAGATAAAATTGGACGACGTGAGAATGCGTTCATACTCCTTCATTACATCGGGAATCAGGTGCTCATGCTGCAACGGTAAATTCATAAAGGGGATTGGCATACGTAGGGTCCTTTCCAGAATCTCGACGCCGAATCTGTGGTCCGGACGCGGCGAAGTCAACACCAATTTGCGGCGGTCGCAAGTCAGTCGGCAAGGAGTTCGAGCCGGTCGGCGACGAGGCTGAGCGCGCCCTGTTCGTCTTCGATTTTGCCGCGCACGCGAAACGGTCCCGCGCGCACGGTCAGCGGCGCAAACCGGCGATAGGCATGGGGAAACAGCGTCGCCTCGAACGTGTCGGTGAGGTCTTCGAGCGAGAGAAATTTCATAAAACGGGACGGGCGTCCTGCCTGTCCGCGCGTGCGCACCAGTTTCGAGGCAATCGGCCAGCCGATCATCGTGACGCGGCGGCCGACATAGCGATGCATGTCGCACGCCGCTACGGTCCCGCGCCACACCTCGTCCGGCAGCAGTTCGAGCGGATGGGCGCTGACGCCGTAGCCGAGCAGTTCGATTTCGTCCTCGACGCGCCGGGCGATGGAGGATTTGGGATTTTGGATTTTGGATTGGGAAAAACCCACCGCAGATGAACGCGGATTTGCACCAATTCCCATTGGGGTGAATTGGTGTTCATCCGTGGTTCGCTTTTCGCAGTATAAAATTGAAAATCCAACATCCGCCCTGTCGTTGTCTCGTTCGCGTTTTCGGAAATACAAATCCATCTCGAGAAAGAGTTGTTCGCGCGGGATGCCGAAGCGGTCGAACGCCCCGACGCGGATCAGACTTTCTGTTGCCTCAGGGCCGGCGTGCGTGCGGCGGAGAAAATCTTCGAGTCCGTCGAAAGGCCGCTCGCGCCGCACCCGCACGATCCGCCGCGCCAGATCGAGCGGAAAGTTTTTGATCGCCGAAAATCCCGCGCACACAAAGCCGATTGGGGATTTTCGATTGTGGAGGTGGGGCTGACCGGCTATCGCCCGATTGGTTTTCCCCGAATACTCGATCCCGCTTTCGTTGATGTCGGGCGGCAGCACGCGCAGGCCCAGCCGCCGGCATTCCTGAACGTAGGCCGCGGCACCGTAGAATCCGCCGCCGTTCGAGAGCACCGCCGCCATGAATTCCGCCGGATAGTGCGCCTTGAGATACGCCACCTGATAGGACAACACAGCGAACGCCGCCGAGTGGCCTTTGCAAAACGAATACGCGGCGAACGACTCGATCTGCCGCCAGAGTTCAGCGATGACGTCCTCGCTCAGGCCGCGCGCGCGGCA
Organism: Candidatus Sumerlaeota bacterium; assembly: GCA_017161705.1. Classification (GTDB taxonomy): domain Bacteria; phylum Sumerlaeota; class Sumerlaeia; order JADFCW01; family JADFCW01; genus JADFCW01. The sequence goes on from JADFCW010000046.1 coordinate 21,464, forward strand.
GCCGGAGAAAAAGCGGTTGGCAAGACTCTCGAACGCCGCGCGCCCGCCGCCTTTGCCGCACATGGCGCGGCGCAAAATGTCAGCCTCGCCCAACGTCAGCCCGCCCAGTTCGTGGACTACTTTGAGAACGTCTTCCTGATAGACCATCACGCCGTGCGTGTCGGCGAGAAGTGCCTCTAATTGCGGAATGCGGACGCCGGATGGCAAATGGGCCGATCGCGGATTTCGAAATTGTTTCCCGTTCTGGCATTTCGCTTGTCCCAATCCGAAATCCGCATTTCGCATTCCGCAATCTATTCCCTCGCGCGCTGCCCGAAACCGCTCGACATAGAGTTTCATCATCCCCGACTCGGCCACACCCGGGCGAATGATGGACGACGCTGCCACCACATCCTCGTAGCACTCGCAACGCATGCGCTGAAACAGTCCGCGCATCGAAGGACTTTCGATGTAGAAACAGCCCATCGTCCGCCCCGAGCGAATCAACCCGGCGGTCGCCGGATCGCGCTGCAGCGCATCGAGAGCACCGAGAATGGAAAGGTCAGAGCCCTCTGATTCCAATTCGTGGATGTTCATCGTTGCGCTCATGTTTGGATTACTTCCCCGATTTCCAAATCTCGCCTCCCACTCCCCGCCTCCCACTTCCCGCTGCCCACTTCCACCATCTTCACACAATCCCTCAGCACGCCCAGCGAGCGGTTGCTGAGGATGTCCATCTTGATCAAACCCAGCGCTTCGATCGCGTGCATTTCCATCTGTGTGATGATGGGGCCTTTGGCCGAGCGCGCAAGCGGCGTGTAGTGCGTGATCGGCTCGGGCGTAATGAGCAACCCGCCGCAGTGGATCGAGAGATGGCGCGGAAAACCGATCAGGCGTTCGGCATGGGCCAGCACGGTCTTCCACGGCTCCTCGCCGACGGGCAGATGGCGGCATTCGGGAAAAATCTCGGGCAGTTCGGCCAGGCGCTTTCCCTCGCCCAGCCAGCCGGGAATGGGGCGCGTGAAGCGGTTGACCTCGGCCTCCGTGAGGCCCATCGCCTTGCCCACCTCGCGGATGGCCTGCCGCGGCTGAAGCGTGATGTGCGTGGCGATGAGGGCGACGCGGTCATGGCCGAAGTGATCGAAAATCCAACGCACAACGTCGTCGCGTTCGCGCCACGAGAAGTCGAGGTCAATATCGGGCGGCGAGCGGCGCTCGGGGTTCAAAAACCGCTCGAAATACAGATTGTGCCGAATGGGGTCCACGGGCGTGAGGCCCAACGCGAATGACACAATCGAGTTGGCCGCCGAACCGCGTCCGAGCAACAGCCAGCCGCGCCGCCGCGCCTCGTCGGCGATTTCGTGGACCGCCAGAAAATACTCCGCAAATCCCAGCCGTGCGATGATCTCCAATTCATACTCGAGGCGGCGCGTCGCCGTCGGGGTCAGCGGCCGATAGCGCTGCTTGAGGCCGTCGAACGTCACCTTCCAGAGGTGCGAAAAGGCCGTCTCGCCCGGCGGTAGCGCCACACGCGGGAATTTCCAGCCGCCCAGCATCGGCGGCTCGCGCAGCACCCAGTCCACATTGCACCGCTCGGCGATATAGAGCGTGTTGCGCAGGGCCGAACGCAAACCGCGGAACAGGGGCGCCATCTCGGCGGGAGTGCGGAAGTAGTGCTCGGCATCCACCACCGCGAACGGGGCGGCGATGATTTTGGATTTTCGATTCTCGATTTTGGATTGGGGATGGGGAGCGAAGGGGGAGCGCACCACAGATGAACACGAATTCACACCAATTCCCATTTGCGTGAGTTTGTGTTCATCTGTGGTTCCCTCTTCTTCCTCCTTGCCTTCGCAATCCAAAGCCGAAGATCCGAAATCCAAAACCGGCTCCTCTTCCAGTGTCTCGATAGTTCGCTGAGCGGCGATGGCGCGAAGAAGACGATAGAGAGGATAGTCGTCGCGGCGGGCAAAGTGGACGTCGCACGTGGCGACGACGGGAATATGCAGCGCACAGGCCAGATCGTAGAGACGGCGGCAAAGCCCTCGCCGGCGAGGGGTCAAAATCAACTCGGCAAACACATTGCGCCGACCCGCCAGCAATCGCAGCAACGCCGGAGAATCGGTCAGAATCCAGACGTGCTCTTCGGAAAGCGACAGCAAGCCGTCGAGCAGCGGGGCGGAAATTTTAGATTTTTGATTTTGCAAGTGAGGTTCTCTTTCCGGAATCGAAATTCCAAAATCCAAAATATGTTCATCGCCTCCTTCCAAACATCGCCGCGTCACCAGGCGCGAGATTTCCGCGTAGCCTTCGGCGTCGCGCGCCAGAATGACCGCCCGTGCGGGAACCGCAATCCAGAACCCATCAATCTCCGCTCCGAGGATTGGCTTGATTCCCGCCGCGCGGCACGCTCGCGCAAACGGCACCGCCGCATACAGCCCGTTGGTGTCGGTCAGCGCGACGGCGCTCATGCCCGCCTGCCGCGCCACCTCGACAATCTCGCCGACCGACAGCGTGCTGTCCAGGAAACTGTAGTGGCTGTGGATGTGCAAATGGATGAACATGGCTGCATCGGTCGTTCATGAGTATCTCTATTTTTTTACCACGGGGAATACGGAGATCACAGGGGTCAGATGGAAATTCGTTTGATGCCTTCTTTGAGAAGAGGCCGGCCGAAATTCAAAAGGAAACCTCTCTTGAAACGGAGGAATTTCAAATACGTGATCACGTGCGCGATGTGAACCGAGTTGATCTCGTCCACCGATTTCAATTCGAGCAGCAGACGGTCTTGCACTAGCACGTCAGCGCGGAATCCCATCCCCAGATCCTGCCCCTTGTAGATCACGGGACCTTCAACCTGGCGTCGGGCGGCGATTTTCATTTCGGCCAATTCAATCATCCACACGCTTTCATAGACCGATTCCAGCAGCCCGGGCCCTAACGCACGATGCACGTTGGTCGCCGCCGTGAGAACCGCACCAATCAATCGTTCATCGCACTCTTCGCCCCCTCCATCTCCATCGTCTTACTCCTTTCGCCCCCCGTTTCCCTTTTCCCTGTGGTTGAATTTTTCAAAACGGCTTCGGGTCCACACCCGCCTCGCGCCATTTGAGGCGAATCCGTTCGACCTCGTCATAACCGATCCACAGCGAACGCACGCCAGCCAGCGTCGCGGCAATCGTTCTCACGCCGTCGGGGTCGAGATCGGTCGGTCGGGTCCTGAAGAGCAGCCCCACCCAATAAACCAACGTACTCAACGGCCCGCAGGCCGGCGGGATATTGCGCGTCAGAGCATCGGCGCGGCGGACCACCGCGACAAACGCCTCGGTGTCGCTGCAATCGCTGTCGGCAAACCGCCAGCACCAGCCGGCCAGTTCGCCCAGTTCGCCCAACACCACCGACTCGTGGTCGGCGGCCATGGGGGCGGCAAAAAGAGACATGACGGCCATGGAAAACACCTCGGATTAGAATATTTTTCAGCCACAGGCGGGACGCCTGTTCTATGTGGCTTGCTGAGCCAACCAAGGGAATATAGAACATTTGTTCTATACTCCGTCAAGAGAATTTTTTACCCGAAAATATTTTACCCCAAGTACTCCCCCCACTCGGCTTGACGTCCTTGCGGGATGTTCTACGTAAAAAGTTCCGGCCAGAGCGGGCGCGCGAAAAGAAAACATTGATTTGGCCGCTGCGCCGCTTACAATATTCTCTGTCAGTGCGAGGAAAGGACCGCCGAGGCGCGCAGGATGAATACTTCAGACAAAACACGGGCGAAAGGCCGCATCGCCACACCTCCCACGCTCTCGCCAACGGAAATGAGCGGCATGACCTCAGGTCAGATGGCCGAACGTTATCTGGCCGCCGGCATTTTCTCAGGCAAAGCCCAAAAGGTCTTTTCCGAGGCTGCTTCCCTCGCTCCCGACAATCCGCATTTCCAAAACGGCCTGGCGATCTGCCGCCTGATTCAAACCGTGCGCGACTGTGTACGCCGCGCGGCCGACGGCGCGTCGCTCGAAGAAGAAAAATCCCTCCGACAGGAAGTGGAAAACCTCGCGGAGCAATTTCCCCGCTCGGGCGACCTGGCCAAGTGCCTTGGCGATGTACGCCTTCTTGATGGAGACTGGGAAAGAGCCGTCGAGGCGTTTCGGGCTGCTCAAGCCAACGGCTATCGCGACGACCAGGCCATCATTAATAGTGGTCGGATCGCCCTGGGACGGCCCGAATGCCCCGCCACGGTTCTCGTTTTCTTTGGCGAAATGGCCTTGTCGCTGGGACAGTTCGCACAATCGGCGGACTTCCTGACCGAGGCTCTGCGCCGGCCCGCTGGCTCGAAAGATCAGGTTTCGGCCCTTCTCGAAACCATCCGGCTTCGCCTTCTGCCAGCTCTGGAAAAAGATCCCTGCCGCCAGGCGTTGCTGATCGAAATGGTCCGTGTCGCCCTCAACCATGGACTCACCGAACCCGCGATCGCCGCCTTTCGCGACATTGATCTCACCGATTTCCCCCACATCCACATGGTCAAACAGATCGCTCGCATCTTGATTGACCAGGAGGATTATCGGAACGCCTTCGATTATCTGTCCCGCATCCCCTTCGACGCGGAAACCAAAAGCCTCGTCAACGAAATCACCGTGCGGCTGGAACAGCGCGGCGAGGTGGACACTGTAGTCTATTTGCTCCAATATGTGAACGAACACGACGTGGTGATTCAGGAAGGACAGCGGCTGGTCCAGGACCGGCTCGAACTGGAAACCATGCGGGAAATGGCCGAGCGCTGCATGAGAAACCGCCGCTTTGACGATGCGCTCGGCTACTACGTCAACCTTCTCCGGCTCGGAGGCAGCGGAGACGCCATAAGCGAGCAAATTGCGGGCGCAGCGCGGCAGGCGGCCCGTCCCAAAACGGACGACCTACTCTATCTGGGAGAGTACTTTTTCCGGCGCCGCAAATACATCCTGGCCGAAGGATTCCTGTCGCGCGCACTGGACATGGACCCCGCCAAAGAACGCACCCGGCATTTATTGCGCCGCGTGTGCGACACGATCCTGAAGAGCGACCCGAACCATGCCCGCGCCCGGTTGCGTTCGGGCGATTTGTTTCTTATGGACCAATGCTTTGGCGAAGCGGTTGAAGAGTATAAACGGGCCCAGGAGCTGCCCGGCTGTGAATCGGAAGCGCGTCGCCGCCTGGCAGAGGCTTATTTGCGGGCGGGCGAACCCTCGCTGGCGCTTGAGCAATTTCGCGGTCTCCCGCTAGTGGCAACCGACCTTGACGTTTTATATGCGATTCATGACAACCTCATGAAGCGGAATCTGTTTCAGGAAGCTCTGCAGGCCGCCGTGCTCATTTACGAATTCGACAGCCGCTACCGCGACGTGGCCGGCCGGATTGCCGAGCTGCAAAAAAGCGTCCGCCAGCCCGACGGCACCGAAACCTATTGCGATCCCAAAATGATCGAACTCATCGGCGAACAGGCCGTCGGCCGCTACCGCTACATCGAACAGATCGGCAGCGGGGGCATGGGAGTGGTCCACAAAGTCTATGATCTGCAGAACCAGTGCGTGGTGGCCATGAAAATCCTGCGCGAAACGCTCACCAGCAGCCCGCGCGCCCTCGAGCGCTTCTTTCGCGAAGCCCGTGTCGCCGCCACGCTCAACCATCCCAATATCGTCACGATCTACGACTACCACATCAATCCGGTTCACGGGAAAAGCTACATTTCCATGGAATTTGTGGACGGCCCTTCGCTGCGCGACGTCATCGAGGAGCGCTTCGCCGGCAGCGGCAGCCTGACCCCTGATTATGTCTCCGAAATCCTGTTCTACTGCGCGCAACTGTGCGACGCTCTGGAAACCACGCACCGCAAAGGAATTATTCACCGCGACATCAAGCCCGATAATGTAATGATCACATCGGACAAAGTAGTCAAGATTACCGACTTTGGCATTGTGCACATCGAGGCGGCCACGTTCACCCCGACGGGCGCACTCATCGGCACCCCCCGATATATGTCCCCGGAACAGGTCAAGAGCGGGCGCGTGGATTGTCGAAGCGATATTTATGCTCTGGGCATCCTTCTCTACGAGGCGCTGGCCGGAATGCCCCCCTTCGTTTCGGGCGATATTTCCTACCAGCAGGTCAACATTCAGCCGCCGTCGCCGCAGGAAATCAATCCGTCGGTCCCCGATGAGATAGCCGCCATTATCATGCGATGTTTGGAAAAAGACCCGTGCTTGCGGTTCCAGAGCGCGCGCGAGCTTCGCGAAGCGTTGGTGGAGTCCATCCGGCGGCTGTATCCCAAATACTATGCGCGGTTTTTTCAACCGACGCCGTCCTCCACGGTTGAGGCCTCCGCAGAACCGCCCTCGTAGAAAAAGAAAAAGCCCGGCGGCACAACCCGCCGGGCACACTCATCGTTGCCGCGGTGAACGATGCGTTTACTTCGCGCCGGCCGGCAGGGCTTCGGCCGCGGCAAGATTGGCTTTGGCTTTGGCGTGCGTCGGATCCAGCTCCAGCGCCTTCTTGAACGCTTCGATCGCGCCGGCACGGTTGCCTGCCCGCAACCGCGCCGCACCCAGCGTATTCCACGTCATGGCATTCTTAGCGTCCAGTTTCACCGCGCGCTCCAGCGCCTTGCATGCCTCGTCATTCTGGCCCAGTTGGAACAGGGCAAATCCAAGATTGTTCTGGTTCCAAAACTCCTTGGGCTCGATTCGGGCGGCTTGACGGAACGAGGCGACCGCACCCTTGAGATTGTTGGACGCCATTTGGGCCAGTCCGAGCGTTCGCCAGACCCGGGCATTCCTGGGATCCAGTTTGGCCGCCTCTTTGCCTACTCGAATCGAGTCGGCATAGCGTTTCTTTTCGTAATATGCGCGCGCCAGAAACTGCTGCGAGGGAGCGTGCTGCGGTTCCTCCTGGACCGCTTGCTCGAAGGCGGCGATGGCCTCGTCGAGTTTCTTCGCCTCCCAGAGCGAGTAGGCTTTGGCAAACGATGCGGGTGCTTTGACGGCCGCAGCCGCTTCGGCGGCAGTCGGTGCCTTTGCCTTCTGAACTTCCCCGCATAGAGCATTCGGGACAAAACTTATTGCCCCCGCGATCATCATAGCGACGCACGCGATTGTAAATTTGACCGGAGACATAATCCCCCTCCATCAGATAATGTTGGGCATAGTTGACGGGCCAGATTTGCCGAATGCAATAGAATTCTGGGTTTTTGATTTTGGATTTTGGAGTAAAAAACCGGGCCGTATCGCCCGCAATTCATGCTGATGCACCGGGGAAATTCACATATCGCGGGCTGGAAACGTGCATCCCGCCTCTCGATCGTTTTTCGGTTGAAACCGGCGGCCCGCCCCCTACACTTTTCTCCCGACGGAACAAAGTCCAGTTCAGGAGGTGCAAGATGGTTCCACTCAGTGCATTCGCCGACGAGATCTCCCCCGATCTCAACGAACAAATCGCCGTGCTCAAGGCCAACGGCGTCGGCAACATCGAACTGCGCGGCGTGTGGGGGAAAAACGTGATGGCCATGACCGCCGACGAAGTGCGCCAGATCGCTCAGGCCGCCCGCGACAATGGACTGGGCTTCTCGGCCGTCGGTTCACCGATCGGCAAATTCCCCCTCGACGGCGATTTCAACGAGGAACTCGATCGGCTGAAAAAGGCCATCGAGTTCTGCCACATCCTCGGCTGCCGGTACATCCGTATCTTCTCGTACTACATTCCCGAAGGTCATACGCACGAAGAACACCGCGGGCAGGTCATGGACTGGCTGGGCCGCCTCGTGGCCGAGGCCGAAAAAACCGACGTGATTCTCTGCCATGAAAACGAGCGGCTGATCTACGGCGATCAGGGCCGCTACTGTCTGGACATTCACCAGACGCTGCAATCGCCGCATTTGCGCGGCGTTTTCGATTTTGCCAACTACATTCACTGCGAAGAAGATCCGCTGCAGAACTGGCCGGCCCTCAAACCTTATATCGAGTATTTCCACGTCAAGGACAGCCGGCGCTCCGACCTGCAAATGGTGCCGGCCGGACAGGGCGACGGCAGGATTCTGGAGATCCTGACCGACGCGGCCCGCAGCGGCTTTGATAACTTCCTGACGCTGGAGCCCCACCTCAGCGTCGCCGAGAAAAACTGGGGCCGCACCACGCCGGACCTGTTCAAGACCGCCACCGACGCCCTGCGCAGCGTCATGGCCGCCGCAGGTATGGCGTAGGGGTCCTTTGGGTGCTTTTGAAGAAAATACTCTCCGGCCTTTCATGACAGGCTGAAAACAATTATCCGTCGGGCAAGCGATAGCGCGGACGTTTACCTGCGGTTTTTCCGTGTGCACACCGCGCGGGAAAAATTGAATCTGTCCGTCCCTTCGGCAGCCCTTTTTCACAAACGGCACCCAGGACCTGTCGGGCTAGGAGATAGCCCGGCGACGCTTCGCAAAATCGGTTGACTGTCGGTTTTCGCTTATAAAAAGAAAAAAGCGTTTTGACGGGATGCGCAAGATGACCGGCTCCTGCTGTTTCAATCTATTGAATCTTGTAAATCCTGTCCGATCTTTCAGTAACGCACCCTTCAAACCAAAGGAGTATTCAACCCGATGAAAGTAGACCTGAAACCAAACTGCACGTGGGCGCTCGTCGTCCCGTCGAGCATGGGCATCCGGCTGACGCCGCTCCATGGTCAGCCTGTCCACTGCGCCAACACGTTTCTCATGCAGGCCACCAGCGCCGAAACCAATGTCGCCAGCGTGGCCGCTTTTCTTGGCCTGCGCGTCAAGGTGTTGACCACGTTCGTCAAGGGCAGCCCCATCGCCCAGTTCATCAAGGACAACCTCAGAAGCCGCCACATGGACTACGAGGGCGTCGAAATCCCGCAAGGCGGTCCCTGGGGCTACCGCCATCAGATCAACATCGCCGATAGCGGATACGGATCGCGGGGCCCGCGCGTCTGGAACGATCGCGCCGGCGAGGTCGGACGCACGCTCAATGTCAAGGACTTCGACCTCGAACGCCTCTTCGGAAAAGAAGGCGTCCAGATCGTCCACATGTCGGGCCTGATCGGCGCGCTCTCGCCCGAGACCGGCGCATTCTGCCTCGAACTGGCGCGTGCGGCCAAAAAGCACGGCACGCGTATTTCCTTCGACCTCAACTACCGTGCCTCCTTCTGGAAGAACCGCGAAAAGGAACTTCGCGCGCTGTTCTCCGAAATCGCCGGCGTGGCCGATTTTCTCGTCGGCAACGAGGAAGACTTTCAGCTTTGCCTCGGCGTCGAAGGCCCCGAAGCCGGCGGCAAGGGCTTGGCCCGCAAAATCGAAGGCTTCAAAGGCATGATCGAGCGAGTCAAAAAGGCCTATCCCAACGCGTCGGTTTTCGCCACCACGCTGCGCGAGGTCATTGACACCAACCATCATCTCTGGGGTGCGATCATGGCCGCCGGCGACGAATGGCATATCGTCGAGCCGCGCGACATCACCGTGCTCGACCGCATCGGCGGCGGCGACGGCTTTGTCGGCGGCATGCTCTACGCAATTCTCAAAGGCTGGGAACCGGAAAAGTGGATTCAGTTCGGCTGGGCCAGCGGCGCCCTGGCCACTACGCTCCTGACCGACTACGCCCAACCGGCCGATGAAGACCAGATTTGGAGCATCTGGCAGGGCAACGCACGCGTGCAGCGATGAGAGGCCCCCTTGCCGGTGTCCCGCGCCTGCAAGCAGCCGTCGCGCGGCCACTTTGGCCAAGCGCTAATCGCCGCAGTTCTATGCCGCAATTCTGACCAGCTGCTTCCCGATATTCTGCCCGGTCAACATGCCGATAAAGGCCCGGGGTGCATTTTCGATGCCCTCCAGGACCGTTTCGCGGTATTGGATTTGACCCTCGCGCAGCCACCGTGCCATTTGCGCGATGCCCTCGGGAAACTTTTCGGCGAACTGCCAGACCAGAAACCCCTCGGCCCGTGCCTGCTTGATGACCAGCTGAAACAGCCACCGCGGCCCGCGCTCGAGCCGCTTTTGGTTATATTGCGAGATTTGGCCGCACAATACAATTCGCGCATGCGGATTGATCAACATGGCCACGGCGTCGCTGATCGCCCCGCCGACATTGTCGAAATAGACATCCACGCCGGCAGGGCACAGCTCGCGCAGGCGCTCTACATAGTGGCCGGGCGGATTCTTGTAGTGGATCGCGCCGTCAAAACCTAAGTCCTCCAGCACATGGCGCACCTTCTCGTCGCTCCCTGCGATGCCAATCACCCGGCAGCCATGCAGCCGGGCAATCTGACCGGCCAGCGAACCGACTGCGCCCGCCGCTCCCGATACTACGACGGTCTCTCCTCTCTTCGGCTT
>JADFCW010000047.1 GCA_017161705.1 Candidatus Sumerlaeota bacterium
CCGATTTCCAGCAAACCAAAGTAGGCTGTCATGCCCGGCATCCCCAGTACCCCCATGGCGGTCGAAACCGGCCCGAGGGACGGGTCAACCTTGCGAACCCCTGCGCCGTCCGAAACTGCATATTCCTGCCAGCCGAAGGGACCGACTACGACTTCCCCGACGCCGAATTGCGGATGGTTCGATTGGACAACCTCGCCAACCGCATCGCCGAACATCAGGCAAAACTTATCAAACACTACGAAACAGCACTCGCTACCGAACGCTCTTGAATTGGGCAACTGCTCACTATTTTTCACACTGAGCCGACATTAATTGAGCGTCATCCGATCTTGTAAGCGATTGATGATGCCCGGAATCAAGGGCCACACTTGTTCCAAAAGATCGCGCAGC
>JADFCW010000362.1 GCA_017161705.1 Candidatus Sumerlaeota bacterium
AATCGTTCATGAAAGTAATTCCGGCACGCCGGACAGATGACAAATTTGTAGGCCTCATAGACTTGAGCCTCGCATTCCTCAGGCCCCAGCGCTTCCATCTGCTCGATCAGTTCGGCCATCTTTGCCTGATGATCCTCGAATAAGTCGTCGGGATAAATTACCGGCGGTTCGGGGCTGGCGAAGATTTCCAATCGCACCCAATAGGGAACCACGCCCGGGTCAATCTCCCGCCCACAGTTGTCGCACTTGCGTTCGCTGGCTGCCACGGTTGCCCTCTCCGAAAAGAATGAACCAGAAGTCCTGCGAATTTCAATTGAATGTTGACAGGTGCAGCCAACTCTGCCGATTTTGCTCTGCGTTGCTTTATTCCTGATTCAAGCGAGTTGCGTATGGCCGATTTCAAGGACACGGAAAGCGCCGAAACCACCGGAACCCCGCTGCGGTTGCTGAAAGGCACCGAGGACAGTCTGCCCGAAGACCAGATCCTTCGCCAGCGAATTATTGAAACGATTCGCTCCGTCTTTGAACTCTACGGTTTCAGTCCCGTAGATACCCCGATTCTCTCGTATTTCGACATTCTGGCCAGCAAATATGCAGGCGGCGATGAAATTCTCAAGGAAACCTACCGCCTCCGCGATCAGGGCGATCGCGAACTGGGCCTTCGCTATGACCTGACCGTGCCGTTTGCGCGCCTGGTCGGCATGTATCAAGGCTCGCGGATCCGCCTGCCCTTCAAGCGCTATGAGATCGGCAAGGTGTTCCGCGACGGACCGATCAAGAAAGGCCGATTGCGCGAGTTTATTCAATGCGACGCGGACATCGTCGGCACGAGCAATCCGCTGGCCGAAGCCGAGTTGATCTCTCTGGCCGACCGCGTCTTCCGCCAGTTGGGGCTAGAGGTCCGGTGCGAGATCAACAATCGGCGGCTTCTGGCGGGCATCATCGAGGCGGCCGGCTTTGCACCGGAATTGGCGGGCACGGTGATTTTGTCGGTGGACAAGTTGCAAAAGATCGGCCGCGAGGGCGTCGAGAAAGAAATCCGCGACAAGCTCGACCCGTCCGTTCCCGTCGAGCGGGGCCCGCACCTGGCCGACATTTTCGGCACTGAGCGGCTTGCCCAATGGCGAATCACTCTCGACGCGTCGCTTGAGCGCTTGTTTGGCTGGCTCCTGGCCGAAGGAGAACCGAAGGAGCGGCTGGCCCGTCTTCGGGCCGAGGTCGGCACGGCGCAGGCACAGCGCGGTCTGAACGAACTCGAGCGCTGTCTGGCTGTCCTCGAGCCGCTGCAGCTGGCCGCGCCTGTTGAGTTCACACCCAGTCTGGCGCGCGGCTTGGAAATTTACACCGGCACGGTGTACGAGTTTTTCCTGCGCGACACCACGGTTTTTGCCTCTTCGCTGGCTGCCGGCGGGCGCTACGACCGCATCATCGGCCAGTTCCTCCATCCCGACCAGCCCGAACGCGCCGAGGACTACCCGGCCTTGGGATTGAGCTTCGGTGTCGCGCCGATCCAGGAAGTGCTGCGGCTGCGGGTCCCTCAGGCATCCCCGCAACATAGCATTGCCGACGTGATCGTGGTGCCTTTGGGCGCCGAAGTCGCCGCCGTTCAGATTGCCGAACAGCTTCGCCTGCGAGGCATCCGCACCGACCTGGACCTCAGCGGTCGCAAGCTGCGCAAGGCCCTCGAATATGTAAATGCCGTGGGTATTCCTTATGCGGCTATTGTTGGCGAAAACGAAGTGGCAAAAGGTTGCCTCACGCTTCGCAACATGCGCTCGGGCCGCCAGGAAATGCTGAATGCCGACGCCGCGGCGGAAGTGATTCGAGGCAACCTGTGGTCTGGGGCGCCGGTGGAAAGTTCGCGCAACCGGCATGGGGCGTAGGAATCGGATGCTTGCGCGGGCGGTCAATACTTCATCAGTTCGTCCCACGGAGAGCGCAGCGAGCGTTTGAGCAGGTCATTCGCTCCGTCGTCATTGATGAAGCGCTCGTTGTCGGGGTCCCACTGGAGTTTGCGGCCGCGAATCACCGCAATCAGCCCAATTTGGTTCATGGAGTTCGTGCGGTGGCCCACCTCGAACGGTTCGAGAGTTTCACCGCGCGATTTGACTGCATTGATAAAATCCGTCTTCTCGTCCGGCGCATCGAGATGGATCTCATTCGGGCCGATCGGCTCCTGGAGAAGCGATTCGGGCGTCGCCCTCAGCTGGCTGTTGTTGCCGGCATATTGCACCTCGACCGCGCCGCTGCTGCCCACGAAACGAATATAAGGTCTTTCGGACTTGTACAATACCTCGACGCCGTTGGCGTAGCGATAGCGGACCTCGAACTTCACCAGCGTATTCCACAACCCTTCGGTGAACTCGCCCGTGCCTTCCACCTCCACAGGACCCGTGCGGTCGGTGTTGTTGCCCCATTGCGCAATGTCGTTGAGATGAGCGCCCCAGTTGCAAATCATTCCGTCGCAGTAATCGCGGATTCGCATCCATCCCGGCCGGCCTTTGAGGTCTTTGCGCGGATGAACGCGCTTTTCCGTATAGGGCGCGAGCGGCGCAGGACCCAGCCACAGGGCGTAGTCCAATTCCTCGGGTACGGGCATTTCGGGCTGCGGCGGAATGGGCGGCAGGTCAATGGGAACGCCGACGTGGATGGTCTGCAGTTTGCCGAGCCGTCCATTGCGCACCAGTTCGCACGCTTGCTGCATCGCACGAATCGAGCGAAATTCGCTATCCGTGCGGGTGACGCGCCCGAATTTTTTCACCGCCTCGCACAGCGCCCGTCCCTCGGCAATGCTGAGCGTCAGCGGCTTTTCGCAGCAAATATCCTTGCCCGCTTTGGCCGCGGCAATGGCCATCGGCACGTGCCAGTGGTCGGGGGTCGAAATCATGACGGCGTCAATATCGGAGCGGGCCAGAAGATCGCGAAAATCGCGATAGGCCGCGCAGCCTTTATAGACACCCGATGTTTTTTCTTTCGCATAGTGTGTCTCGACCCGCCGGACCGCCTCGTCCAGCCGCCATTGATCCACATCGCAAACAGCCGCCACGCGCGTGTCCTTCGAGCGCAGAAATGGATTGAGATTTGCGCCCATGGCCTGGCGTCCCATACCGATCATGCCGATGTTGATTCGGTTGCTGGGTGCAGCGGCGGATAGCAAACGGGACGGCAGGATAATAGGCCCAACAGCTGCAACGGCAGATTTTGTTAGAAAATGGCGGCGCGATAATTCACCGCCCCAGCGTCCGGGACGTCGTTTCATATTCTCGCCCTCTTCTCTCTTCAATGATACACAGTCGAAA
>JADFCW010000363.1 GCA_017161705.1 Candidatus Sumerlaeota bacterium
CGACCGTGCGGATCGGCGACGTGGTGATCGGGGGCGAAGAGGTCGTCGTGATCGCCGGCCCCGGCGTAGTGGAATCCGAGGCGCAGGTGCTGGCCGCCGCCGAAGCGGTGCGGGCCGCGGGCGCGAAACTCTTTCGCGGCTGCGTTTATAGCTACTACATGTCGCCCTATACCCAAACCGAATTTGATGCGGAGAAACTGGCCCTGCTTCGCAAAGTCCGCGAGGAAACCGGTCTGCCGGTGGTGACGGAAGTGTTTTCCGCCAGGGACCTCGACGCCATCGCCCAGACCGCCGACATGATTCAAATCGGCGCGCGCAACTGTCAGAATTTTACCTTGCTGCGTCTGGCCGGCCGACTGCGCAAGCCCGTCTTTCTCAAGCGCGGCATGTCGCTGACCATCCGCGAGTTTATCATGGCCGCCGAATACCTCCTGTCCGAAGGCAACTCGGAGGTCATTCTCTGCGAACGCGGCATTCGCACCTTTGAAAGCGAAACGCCCTTTTCGCTCGATCTCAACGCGGTTCCCGTGATCAAAACCCAGTGCCATTTGCCTGTTTTTGTGGACCCCAGCCACGGCACCGGCCGGCGCCACCTTGTAGCTGCCATGGCGCGCGCCGCCATAGCCGCCGGTGCGGACGGCCTGATGATCGAAGTGCATCCTCAACCCGAGCAGGCCGTCCTGGACGGCACGCAATCGCTGCGCCCGCCGCAGTTCGCCGATCTTATGTCCCAACTTCGCCGCATGGCCGAGGCCGTCGGGAGAAAAATCTGACAATACTAAACCGCTTATGCCCCGCATAAAAACAGGCGGCGGTACGGTTGGGATTGCACCTGTGCAAGGAGAATCTTGCTTGTCGGGCCTAATGCATGCCGACGCTTGTCACAATAACGGTGTGGCGGTGAAATTGGCTGTAGCCTGCACCCGTGTTCTGTCAACGAGTCGGACGCAAGGGATGATTCATGCATCGGAATAGGGCGCGCGGCGAGGGGGATGAGGTTGTGTCGCTTTGGCCGCAACTCGAACGAATTCTGCCGCGGGTGGAAAAACCCGCGCGTTACGTCGGCGCCGAAATCGGCGGCGTTCCGCTCCCGCCTGCCCATGCCGCGCGCGCTTCGATCGTGCTCGCTTTTCCTGATCTCTACGAAATCGGCGCCAGCTATCACGGCTTTCGGATCCTTTACGAGCGGATCAACACCTGTGCTGGTTTCCGCGCCGAACGCGCCTTTGCCCCCGCCGACGACTTCGAGCGCGAACTGCGTGCCGCGGGCCTGCCCCTTTACACCCTCGAGTCCTTCCGCCCCGTTCGCGACTTCGATCTCATCGGATTTTCCCTTCAGCACGAGCTCAACTACACCAACGTTCTCAATATGATGGATCTGGCCGGCCTGCCGCTGCGCGCCGAGGCACGCCGCGCCCCCTGGCCGATTGTCATCGCCGGCGGCGAAGGCGCTCTGGCTCCGGAGCCGCTCGCGCCGTTCCTCGACGCCTTCGTTCTCGGCGACGGCGAAGAGGCGATCCTCGAAATTCTGCAGCGGGTCGCCGAACTAAAGCAAAACCCTGCGATTGAAAAACATGAAATTCTTTCTGCTCTTGCCCAACTCCAGGGCGTTTATGTCCCCGGCAGCCTATCGCGCCCCTCTCGCCGGTCCATGTCGTCCATTTCATCTTCCCGCGCCCTTCGCCGCCGCTGCTTCGATCTCGCGCGCGACGACGGCCCCACCCGCCCTCTCGTGCCGCTCTCGCGCATTGTCCACGACCGTCTCGTGATCGAGATTCGGCGCGGTTGCGCCCGCGGCTGCCGCTTTTGCTCGGCGGGCATGACCAACCGCCCGGTGCGCGAGCGCCCGCTCGAACAAGTGTTGCGGATCGCGGAGGCCGGCCTCGCCCATACGGGCTATCGCGATATTTCGCTGTTGTCGCTCAGCACGGGCGACTATTCGCACATCGGGCCTCTGGTCCGCGCGCTCATCGAGCGGTTCGGGCGGCGCTTTGTCTCGATCTCCCTGCCCTCGCTCCGCATCAACACTTTCGACGTTGCTCTGGCGCGCGAAATCGGCGAAGTGCGCAAGACCGGTTTCACCTTCGCCCCCGAAGCCGGCACCGAACGGTTGCGCCGCGTCATCGGCAAGCCATTGCCCGACGCCCAGTTCGACGAAGTCGTGGACGCCGTCTGCCGCGCCGGCTGGCAAACTCTCAAACTTTACTTCATGATTGGTCTGCCAACTGAAACCGACGATGACCTCGACGGCATCGCAGCCATGGTGCGCCGCGCCGACGCCATCGGCCGTTCCTATTGGAAAAAGCGGCTGGCCATCAACGTAACACTCTCGCCTTTCGTCCCCAAGCCGCATACGCCATTTCAATGGGAGCCGCAACTTCCGCGCCGCGAGCTGGCCCGGCGCTATGCGCGCGTCGAAGCCGCTCTGAAAACCATCCGTTCCGTCCAACTCCGGCGGCACAGCATCGAAACCGCGTTCATCGAGGCCGTGCTGGCGCGGGGCGACCGCCGCGTCGCCGATGCCATCGAGTGCGCCTGGCGCCTCGGTTGCCGCATGGACGCCTGGAGCGACAAGTGTCGATTCGATTTGTGGCTGCGCGCATTCGAGCAAACGGGAATTGATCCGGCGGACTACGCCAACCGTGCCCGAGACGAGAACGAGCCGCTGCCGTGGGACCCCATCGAGGCCGGCCCGTCCAAGGAATGGCTTCGCAAGCAGTATCAGTTAGCCTTCTGCGAATCCGAGAGGTCGGACGATTCCCCCGGGTCCGGCCCACCCGTCGGGTCCAGCGAGGAAAATCCTCACGAGCAAGGGCAGCGAGTAGAAATCCCGCCCTGCGCGGATTTGCAGCCCGTTCGGCGCGGTCCCTCGCACGCCGCGCAAGACCAGCCGCCGCCGGTCCAGCGCATCCGGGTCCACTTCGCCAAAGACCGCCGCCTGCGCTTCCTCTCGCACCTCGACATGGTCAAGACGTGGCAGTTGCTGATAGAGCGCGCCGGGCTGCCGATGGCCTACTCGCGCGGGTTCCATCCCGTCGCTCTGCTCCAATATGCGCCGCCGCTGCCGGTGGGCTATGGCGCATTGCGCGAGTGCGTGGACTTGTTTCTGCGCGAGCACCTGGCACCCGAAGACGCCGCCGAACGTCTCCTAAAAGCCTCTTCGCCCGACCTGCCTATCTTCGACCCCGTCGAAGTCCCCGTCCATGCCCCCGCGCTCGACCGCTCCGTAGAGGCCGCCCGCTACGAAATCCGCTTCTCGGACGCCTTT
>JADFCW010000364.1 GCA_017161705.1 Candidatus Sumerlaeota bacterium
GTCAACGCCCGCTTTGGTCAGCGGCATGCCGGTCGAAAATCCCGGTGCAATGATGCGGTCCATCGCGGCGTGGGCGCCGGCCAGATCGAACGGATCGAGACCGATAAGTTCCGGCGCCAGATAGTGCCGGATAACAATATCCGCCGTTTCCATGGTCTCGTAGCTCCAGCGATGGCTGGGCACGCTTTGCCCCCAGCCGACCGTGCCGTCATCGGCGGTGATTTTGACCGTAACAGCAGGCCGGCCGTAAGGGATGCCTTTGGGCCCCTCGAAAAACTTGAAATAGCCAACGGTAGGATAGCGGATGGGGAAAGTTTCGATCCGTTCGATCTTCATAGCATTCTCCGATACGCGCCGCCCTATTGATCATCCTCGTCTGTGCGCTTTTTCCTTTTTGCTTTCCTGGAACTTTCCGCGGCCCACTCTTTGCTGCCGCGGATGGGCTGTCCCATCTGGGCGAGCCATGCGGCGAAGGTTTGTTTGAGTTCCACCATTTTGTCGGGATGGGTTTTCGATAAATCTTTCGATTCCGACGGATCCTCTTTGAGGTTGAACAGTTCTTCGCGGCCCTCCTGAAAGACATACTTCCAGTCGTCCTTGCGAATGGCCCAGCGTCCGGCGCCGTCGTGCCAGCATAGATAGTCGTGGACTTTGCCGACCTCGCCGCGCGCAGCGGGAAGCAGGTTTTTGCCGTCGAACACGCCCGCCGGCGTGGGCACTTCGCACGCGGCCAAAGCCGTCGGCAGAATATCGAAGGACATCACAGGCGCGTTGCAGGTCGAGCCGGCGGGGAGACGGCCCGGCCAGACCATGCAGAAGGGCGTGCGGATGCCGCCTTCCCACATGGATGCTTTGAAGCCGCGCAGGGGGGAGTTGTCGGCTTTCATCGCTCCAGCCCCGCCGTTGTCAGTCAGAAAGAACAGCAGTGTATTGTCCCACGCGCCTGTTTCTTTTAGCGCGGCCACAATCCGTCCCACGCTGACATCGAGGTGCTTGAGCATGGCCATGAGGATGTTTCGCGTTTCATCGCCGGTATTGTATTGTTTGACATCCTCTTCCGGAGCTTGCGCGGGTGAATGCACCGAGTTGAAACAGACGTAGGCGAAGAAAGGCCGGTCGCGGTGCTGCCGGATGAACGAGATTGTTTCGTCGGCGATGCGATGAGGAAGATAGCCCTCGTCGTCTATGGGATCGAGGCCGCGCCGGAGCACGTTGTGCTCGGCCGTGCCCTCGCGCTTGAGATGGAAGTAGTCGTGAGCGCCGTGGCCGAGAAAGCCGTAGAACACATCGAAGCCGCGCCGGATCGGATTGTATTCGGGCGTGATTCCCAGATGCCACTTGCCGAAGCAGCCGCAGACGTAGCCATGCTCTTTCAAATACTGGGGGAAGATTTTTTCCGTCAGGGGCAAGCCCTCGCGCGAGGATGAGGTCGTATAGAATCCGGACCGTTGCTGATACCGGCCGGTCATGATGCCGGCGCGCGTGGGCGCGCACGTGGCGCCGGACGTATAAGCCTGGCCAAACGCGACACCCGCCTGCATCAAGGCGTCAATGTTGGGCGTGGCCACTTCCTTCTTGTGCAGCAGGTTTTGGGATACATCCGCAAAGCCCTGGTCGTCGGAGAGAAGAATGACAATGTTGGGCCGGCGCGGGGTTTGACCGGCGCTGCGCAAGGCCGCGACACCCGCCGCACATCCGAACAGATGGCCCAAGGCCTGTCGTCGCGTCCAATACATGACTGCCCCTCCTTTTGGATGAAATGGAAGAAGGTCGTTTCGGCCTCAGCCGCGTAGAATAGGTAGTGCCGGCCGGGCGGCGTTGGCAATGAAATTTCCTTGCGGCATCTCTCGGTTTCCTGTAACGCAGCCTGTCGGCTGGCGAACGAGGAGCGGATTTCAGTCGGCGTCATCGCCGCCGGTGATGCAAAAAGCTGTCGCGGGTTTTTTACTCCAGGGCGACACGAGGGATGAGACAGTATGGCTGAGACAAGGCTTTCCAACCAGGGTGCGCCGCGCGAGCGCATGACCGGCTATCACTGGTGGGTGCTCGCCGTAGGTTCGATGAGCTGGCTGTTCGACTGCATGGATGCACGGCTGTTTGCGTTGTCGCGTCAGCCGGCGTTGACGCAGTTGCTGGCGCCGGTAACAGCGGGCATGTCCTCGGCCGACGCAGGATTGACGGTGTTGAAATTCGGCGACGTGGCCACGGCGGCCATGATGGTCGGCTGGGCGGTGGGGGGACTGTTTTTCGGCATCGTCGGCGACAAATGGGGGAGGGTGCGCACGCTCTCGACCAGCATTCTGGTCTATTCGTTGTTCACGGGCCTTTCCGGTTTGTCGCAGACGTGGGTGGATTTCTGTCTATGGCGGTTTTTGATGGGGTGCGGCATCGGGGGCGCGTTTGCCACGGCAGCCACATTGATTGCGGAAACTTTGCCGGCCCATGTGCGCGCGCTGGCGCTGGGATCGTTTCAGGCCCTGTCGGCGCTGGGCAACATTTTAGGCTCGGCCGTGAGCGCGTGGGTGATTCCGCCGAACCAGCCGGTAAACTTTCTGGGTTTGGGTTGGCACGTTCCCGGGTGGCGCTTGATATTCGGTTTCGGCGTTCTGCCTGCGTTTCTGGTCTTTCTGATCATGCGCACGATCCGAGAGCCGGAGCAGTGGCATCAGGCGCGCCGCACAGCCCGGGAGCAGTTGGACCGTCAAATGGGCGACCTCAAGAGCATGATGACGCATCCGCGGTGGCGGCGGGCGGCAATTGTCGGCGTGCTGTTAGGGGTGGCCGGAGCCGTGGGTTTGTGGGGCGTGGGATTCTACACGCCGGAGCTGATCTCGGAGGCGCTCAAGGGGGCGACGCCGAAGCAGGAAAATTTCGTGCGCGGCTTCGGGTTGATGATTCAGGATTGCGGGGCGCTGGTGGGGATTTTCTTCTACACCTTTCTGGCGTTGTGGATGGGCCGGCGCGCGGCGTTCGCGATTTGTTTTGTGCTGGCCTATGTCGTGGTTACCTTTGTATTCCTGCATCTGAACTCGGCACGGGACGCTTTCTGGATGACGCCGATGGTGGGTTTTGTGACGTTGAGCGTATTCGGCGGCTATTCAATTTATTTTCCAGAGATCTTTCCGACGCGGCTGCGGGCGACCGGCACGGCGATTTGCTACAACGTGGCGCGCATTCTGACGGCGGCGATCATTTTCATGCAGGTGCCGATGAAAGGGTTTTTCAATAATCTGTTTGCCGACTCAGGCCATGCAGTGACGAAGTTTT
>JADFCW010000365.1 GCA_017161705.1 Candidatus Sumerlaeota bacterium
CGAACAACTCGGGCTCGTTCTTGTTATACGCATAGCTCTTGGGGAAAACGCAAAACCGGATTTTGTTGAAAGGCGATGCGGCCAGTGTTTTGAGCGTTTGCTCCTGCAGGTCGCGCGGCTGGTGGACCCACGCGTAGCAGGTTGTGCCAAATTGATGATAGGCCGTGCCGTCGGCATACCGCAGATAGAAGGTGTCGAATATTTCCACCGGTCCATGATTGTTGCCGCTGGGTGCGGTGACGGTGAGAGTGCCGCTTTTCCCGTTCAATTCCGGTATGCTGCTCTGGGTTTGGTAGCGCCACTGGCCGGTTGTCGGTGGGCTGAAGCGAACTTTGTAGACTCCGGCGCCGTCCCAAAATCCGGGCACCGTAATGCGCCGGTCGCCTTGGGAGAACGTGGCGGACCATTGCACGTCCAGATAGGGATTGCCCGCAGACGGCCCGGCGAGGGTCAGTTCGAATACACCCCAGCGTTCGACCGCCTGCGCGGCCGGCATAAGAAGCAGCGATAGCAAAAGCGAAATTGCGATGCGTTTCATGTGTCAAGTTTCCCTTTCAGGATAGTATGTCCGATCCAGCTGACTGCTCTCATCCATCGGAAACGAACGGTGCGTCAAGTCGAATTTTTGGATTCGGACGCCGGGGAAGGCGTGCCTCTCATGGGAGGGCAAAAGGATTTTCATCTTTCGAAATTATGACCCTGGCGAGCCACTGTTGCCGATCGTATGAGGTCAGTTTTCGCTTTTTTCGCGGGGCAGGATTTTGAGCAGCCTGACTCGGAGCCTCCTGCAAAGGCTCAGATTTTTCTTTACCAAACCATGCGCGACGCAATACGAACTTTCCTGGCCGTTGCCGTTTTGTTCGGCATGCTCTCGGTTTGCGCGACAGATCCGATTGAGGAGATCCGGCGCTTTCATGATCGGCAAAGCCCACAGTCATGCGGTTCTTGGCATCAACGCCTACGCGGTCGAGGTCGAGGCCGATCTCAGCGGCGGGCAGTCGTATTTCGGCATCGTCGGGCTGCCCGACCCTGCTGTGAAAGAAAGCAAGGATCGCGTCAAGGCGGCGCTGCTCAACAGCGGCTTCTTTCTGTCGAGCAATCAGCGCATTGTCATCAATCTCGCCCCCGCCGACATCCGCAAGGAGGGGGCGGCGCTCGATCTGCCCATCGCCGTTGCGCTGCTGTCGGCCATGGGCATGATGGACGCCGGCCGGCTCGAGCAGTATTCGATTATCGGCGAACTCAGCCTCGACGGCCGGGTCAAGGCAATTCCCGGCGCGCTGTGCATTGCCGACGCGGCAAGGCGCGACAAGCGGCGCGGCGTGATTTTGCCCGCCGACAACGCCCCGGAGGCCGCCGTGGTTGCGGGTGTGGACATTCTTCCTGTCGAGTCGCTGGCCGACACAGCCGCCTTCCTCAACGGCCGGCTGGACATTGCACCTCACCGGGTGGACTTGCCGACCGTCTTTCATCAGGCCTCGCAGTATGCCGAGGATTTTTCCGATGTCAAAGGCCAGCAGCAGGCCAAGCGGGCCCTCGAAATCGCAGCCGCCGGCGGCCACAATGTTCTCATGATCGGCTCGCCCGGCAGCGGCAAGACCATGCTGGCGCGGCGGTTGCCGACCATTTTGCCCGACCTGACAATCGAGGAAAGCATCGAGACGACGAAAATCCACAGCGTGGCCGGACTGATTCCCGCGCGGCAGGCCCTGGTGGCCACGCGCCCCTTCCGCGCGCCCCACCACACGCTGAGCAACGTGGCGCTAACGGGCGGCGGGGGGATCCCGCGTCCGGGCGAGGTGTCGCTGGCCCATCACGGCGTGCTGTTTCTCGACGAGATGCCGGAGTTTCAGCGCGGGGCGCTCGAAGCGCTCCGTCAGCCGCTCGAGGACGGCGTGGTGACGGTCTCGCGCGCAAGCATGACGGCGACCTTTCCGGCCAAGTTTATTCTCTGCGGCGCTATGAATCCATGCCCGTGCGGCTATCTGGGCGACCCGGTCAAGCCGTGCACCTGCCGGCCGGATGCGGTCATGCGCTACCGGTCGCGGCTGTCGGGGCCGCTTCTGGACCGCATTGATCTGCATATCGAGGTGCCGCCGGTGCGGATTCAGGAGATGTCGCGCGGAGCGGCGGGCGAACCATCCGAGGCGGTGCGGGCGCGTGTGAATGCGGCGCGGCTGCGGCAGATCGAGCGGTTTCGCGGCTGCAAGGGTATTTTCTGCAATGGCCACATGGGCTCGCGCGATCTGAAAAAGTTCTGCCCCCTCCGGGAAGACGTGCGCACCCACCTCGAAAACTCGATTGCGCGGCTGGGCCTGAGCGCCCGCGCCTTTGACCGCGTCATCAAAGTTGCCCGCACCATTGCCGATCTCGAAGGCTCGACCGACATCGAACTGGCCCACATCTCCGAGGCCATCAACTACCGCGCCCTCGACCGGCATGGTTGAGGGGTGGAGAGTCTGCCTGAACCCCTGCTATGCCTTTGTCAGAAAGGAAAAACGGTTGGCTGCGGCAAAGCGCGCGGGTGCAAAAAAAATCATCTTGCAGTGAGCGGGAAAGGTCTCGTCATCATTGTGCACGGACCCGTAAGTTGGGCGGAATTGCACGCTGCATGGGGTGAACGCCGTGAAGGACAAGTATGCTGCTACCGCCGCCAGGGCTGTTTCTTTGGTTGTCTTGTTTCTGAATGCTATTGGTCCGTGCCCGGCGGGCAGTCGGAGTTTTGCTCTCGCATGGGCGGATGCGAGCTTTGAAGAACTTTCCCCCGGACCGCTCGCCGAGAGCGGACGGGTGGAAGGCGGCTGGGAAATCCAGAAGACAGGACGCGACGCGGTCAAGCCGCGATTGCGCGTCGAGGTGATCGGCGACGCGGCGCGGGCAAGATCGGGCGCGCGCTACGAGGTGAGCTGTCGGATGCGCTGGGACAACTTCTCACCGGATGCCCCCGCGCCCATCGTGAATTTCGGCATCTACCACGACGCCACGCGGACATGGTATGGGCCAATAGACCAAGTGCTGGAAAAAACCGGCGAATGGCGAACATATCGCTTCACGCACATCCCGCCGCACGCCGGCCCGTGGAAGCTCTACGTGCAGCTGAACGGCTGGGGAAACTTCGGCAGCGGCGTCAATGTCTCGGTGGATGATTTCCGTTGCGTACCCAAGCCGTAAAATTTTTTTTGCCCGCGATGCAGGGCCGAGCCACAACGCCGCGTGGATTTATAAAGGAACCCCGAAGGAGAAACCGTGAAAACAACCATC
>JADFCW010000366.1 GCA_017161705.1 Candidatus Sumerlaeota bacterium
GCGTGTTGCGCCATGACAGAGCTTTGCCGAAGGATGAGCAGGGGCATGAATTCGTGGTTCAGGCCGAAGCGAGCTTTGCTTGCCCGCGACGCTCCGGCCGGAGTACAACAATGCGGCTCCTCGCTGCCACGGGGGTTCACCATGCATGACTGGCTTATCATTGACGGGAACAACCTCTTGCATTCTCACCCTCCATTCGCCGCGATGGTGCGAAGCCGGCCGGACGGCGCCCGCGCGCAACTGGTGCGCGAAATGGAGCATCTTATCGGCGCTTTGGCGCGCCGCATCACCGTCGTGTTCGATGGGCGGGACGGCGGAAAACAAACCGGGTTTGAATCCTCGCCGGTGGAAGTGATCTTTTCCCCCTCGGCGTTCACGGCCGATACGGTGATTGAGCGACTGGCGTTTGGCGCCCCCCAAAAGGCGGTCGTGGCGGTGGTCACATCGGACCGCGGCGAACGCGATACAGTCGAGGCCGCCGGGGTGCGGACCATCGGCTGCAGCGTCTTTATGGAAACAGCGGCCGCCGCCCGTCGGTCTCTTGGCGCCGCAGCGCCGCGTCAAGCCGCGCCTCGCGGCAAACTGGGCGATTTCTTCCCGCCAACCATAAGATAACACTGCCGCCGATTCTCGCCGCGATGCCGCATCCGACGGCCAGACTAGAGAACCGGCCCTGGGGCGCAGCTTCTGCGAAAGGCCGCCGCGTCATTTCTTCCCGGCCGGCTCCGGCGGTTTTCGCCCCAGCCGCTTGAGCACCTCCTGCAGATCCTGCCACACCTCCTTCTTGGCCGCTGGATTCCGCAACAGGTAGGCCGGATGGTAGGTGGCCATGAGCGGTATGCCCTCGAAGGCAAACCACTGACCGCGCAGCTTCGTAATGCCCTGCGTTGTCTGGAGAAGCCCTTTCACCGCCGTAGCCCCAAGCGCCACAATGACCTTGGGCCTGAGCAGGGTTATTTGTTCTTTCAGGTACGGCAAGCACGCTTCTATTTCGTCGGGGAACGGCGGCCGATTGTTCGGGGGGCGACATTTGACAACATTTGCTATAAATACTTCCTCGCGGGTGTACCCCATCGCCGTGATCATTTTCGTAAGCAACTGGCCAGCGGCCCCGACAAAGGCCAGTCCTTGCTCGTCTTCTTCGTGCCCTGGTCCTTCGCCCACAAAAAGAATGTCCGGGTTCGGACACCCCTGTCCCGGCACGGGGCGCCGACGTTGCTTGTGCAAGCCGCATTTGCTGCAGGCCAAGATTTCGATTGCGATATCCGAAAGGGTTCTGATGCTGGATTCCACAGGGAGCCTTGGAGCGGCCTCCACGCAGACCACCCCCCTGTCTCGCAGGTACTCGATGTATTCCTTGAAGTCCGCAGCCAAGGCGGCCAGTTCGGTGTCCGCGTCCGGCATTAGTTGGTGTCCTGGGCGCTGTCTGGCGCACCGTTTGCGGAAGCCCGCAGGGTTTGACGCATGTACCAGGGGCCCAGAATAATGTAACTGACGCCCAACGCGATCATGACCCACGCGGTGGCCAGGGATATGTCGCGCGCAGGCAGGAAGAAGAAAACCGCTAGAACCAATACCGGGATGAAGATGGCCGCTTTCTTGGATGGCTTCGGGTAACGAACATTCGAAACTTGCAGACTGATAAACACCAGCACCCCAAACAAGAATAGAATGGCGACCGGCCCTTGATGCAACGAGAAACGGCTCAGCGGCTCGCTTTGGCTGATGAAAACCAGCAAAGCCACCCATGCCGCATTCGCAGTAATGGGCAACCCGGCATATCCCGCCTGTCCCCGCAGCGGATCGGATACCTTGAAGCGCGCCAGCCGAACCACGCCGGAAAGGGCGACCATTGAAGGCAAAAGCAACATTCGCCAGTTGGGCGCATCGCTCCCCTGAAACGTCACCGCGAAAATCAGGATGGCCGGCGCGATGCCGAAGGCGGTCAGATCAACGTAGGTGTCCAACTCGGCGCCGAACGCGCTGGATCCCTTCAGGAACCGGGCCAGATTGCCGTCCATTCCATCTAGGAGCATGGCCAGTATGATCAACTGTGCGGCGCGGCGGTACAGGTCCACTCGATCCATGTACATACCCCAAACCGTTGCGAGAATGCTGAGGAAACCGCACAGCATGGCGGCCAGTGTCACCACCGTTGGAATGATTTGCCGCCAACTTAGCCATCCCTTCATGGTACGTCCTTTTTCAACCGGGCCACCACGGTTTCGCCGGCGCGTACTTTTTGTCCTATACCCGCTGTCACTTCCACGTCCCCCGCCGGAAAGTACATGTCAAGGCGCGAACTAAATTTCATCATGCCAATACGTTCGCCTTTGGCAACCATTTGATCCGGAACCAACCAATACACAACCCGTCGGGCCACGGGCCCTACGATTTGATTGACCAAGCACGACGTGTCCGTCCCTTCTATATGTATGGAATTGTGCTGGTTGTACTCCGATGATTTTTCTTGAAAGGTGAAATATCTTTTGCCGGGCGTGTAACGAAGATTCTTGATCCGCCCGGCCAGTGGCGCGCGATTCACATGAACGTCTATTAGGCTGAGAAATATGCTCACCCGGACCGTTTCCGTCTTGAGAAAACGAGGTTCATAGACGTTCGTAATCGACATAATCACGCCATCGGCTCCGGCAACGATGGCGTCAGGGTCGGCGGGCGCCACGCGTTCCGGATCGCGGAAGAAATAAAGCATGTACCCACAGCCGATCAATAACAGCAAAGTGGCAGAAAAAAACGCGCGCTTGGGGCGAACCCTCAACAGCCGAAGCCCCCCCCAACACAGCAACGCGAGAACAGCCACAGCCAGCAGAAACGGGATGACTTCCGGTCGAAATGACATACCCGGTCAAACCTCCTTCATATCTCGCTGCAAACCGCTTCCGGGAAGAGAATCGCCCCTGCCGAGGCACGAGCATCATGCTGGAACAAGCAGGAATTGTCAATCCGTGGCCGCGTGTTGCGCCTGATTCGGATGTACTTCTCTGTTCTGGGCATGATACGTTGCGTTGCGGCAGTCTTCATCTGAAGCCCGAAGCGATTCATGGGCGGCCGACAACCCCGCCAATGCCGGGGAGGCTGCAGACGTCCGAAAGAGTCATGCGAAGCAAGCACATGCAGGTCTTGGCGGCTGCGTTCATTCTGACGACCACTGCGCTGGTT
>JADFCW010000367.1 GCA_017161705.1 Candidatus Sumerlaeota bacterium
GATCACCAAACATTGGACCTGGCCGTTGACCATGGGGATGAGCAGTTTGCCATCGGCGGCGCTCATGCCGTCAAACACCGGGCAGGCGGGCAAGTCGTATTCGGCCAGCAGTTTGCCGCCTGCCTGCCCGACCGATCCGTCGGGCGCAGGCCGGTCGGCGCCGTGGAAGACCTGGAGTTTTCCCGGGCCTTCGAAATAGACGGACTTGTCCCATTCGGCGGGAGTTTTTCCCTCGACCACACCCGCCGCGAAGACCAGCTCGCCGCCTTGGCCGTCCGGAGCCGCCAGCAACGAGCGGACAATGACCGGCGTCTGGGTTTTCCATAGTGGCTTGCGTTTGCGCGCGATGGTTTTGGCGCCAAGCCCTTTGAAGCTGTAGTGGATGTCTTCCTTCCTGGCGGTTTCGTCGTCGATCTGCGATGCAAGCAGGTCGCCGGGAAGGTTTTCGGTTTCAAGAGCATCGGCCAGAATGTAGTTGCCGGCGCCAGGCGTGTGCCTTGGGTAACCGCCGCCGACAAAATGCTGGGCGGAATAAGCGCGTTCCTTGCCGACGGCGACCACGGTGCCGGCGCGGGCTGCGAGTCCTGCCCCGGTGCTGTAGGAAGGCCAGGCATCGTTGAAGATTCGCGAGGACCGATTGAACATGCTGTCCTCCATAAGGCCGAAGTTGGCCAACATGTGCATGCTGCCCATCGGCGTGTAACCGGAATGCCAGATTCGGCGCAGGGGAATGTGTTCGAGCTTGGCGTCGAATTTGTTCTGCGCCATGTAAAGATTTCTGCCTTCAGCGTCAGTGACGAGCAGATCTGCCTGACCACCGAGGACATGGTACCCGGTAGCGTATTGCTCGTTGACTTTTTCAAAGTCCTTGCGCTCTTCGGGTTTTTGTTGCCAGAAATAGTCGCCGCCGATGACGGCCGTGCGCAGGGTCTCCTTGTCGGGCCAAGGCCCTTCGAGGATCGCGTGATGGCGCAACCCACCAGTGGCCGGATCAAGGGCGGCGAGATGGATTCCGCCATCCAAATAACTATTGTTGCCTGCGACAGCATAGATTTGTTCATTAAGATACAGCACACTGGAAAATACCGGCCAGATGTTTTCCAAGCGGTCATTACCGAGGGTGAGGCGTTCAAGGGGGGCTATGAGACAGCTCCATGCTAGCCTCCCGTCGGCGGCAGTCAGGGCATAAACATGGCCATCACGGCAACCGATGAAAAGTGAACGGCCGACAATCGTCGGCGGGCCGTCAATGGCGGCCGGAAACGAGCGGGTCCAAAGCGTTTTGCCATTGGCAAGATCGAGGCAGACCAGCTCGTAGCGATCCTTTCGGGCCAGATAGGCCTTGCCGTCGGCAATGGTGGCTTGCGTCAAATCACCACCGATTTTCTGCGTCCATGCCGGGGCAAGCTGAGCCGAGAGCGGCGTTGCGGCCATGGAAGTGCGGCGGGGATTGGCCATATACACCGGCCAGCCATCCGATTTTTGATTTTGGATTGCCGATTTTTGAATGGATTCATACGCGGGGCCTTTTTCCAAACGGGCAGCATCGGTTGGTGGTGACGCCTGATCCAAGCCAGAGGGCCATTGGGCGGCCAAGGCCATCAGACCGGAAATGCGGGCTCCAGCGTAACAAGAGCACGGATCGGGAGTGTTATAGAGCAAGCCATTGGCGGGCATGAGTCCGTAGGAACACATGCCACGCAGCCAGTCGTTGACGATGTGCTGATCACCCTGCAAATCAACGAATTCCGCGCCTCGCATAGGCAGAATGAGGAAGCGTTCGGTGGCCTTGCCAGGATAGCAGCGGACATGGTGGCCGCGGGTAAGCATTCTACCGATGTCGGGAGACGCAGCCTTTTTTCCATCCGCGTAGTTACACACAGCTCCGGCATCGTCATACAGTTTTCCACCGATCACGCGGATGCCCAACGGATGTGAAAAACCGCGGTTTTCACGACGGCTTGGGTCTTTCCAGACGAGTGAACCATCGGCAAGGTTGACGACATAGCCACCGGTTTTGGATCCCTGCCAGAAGACCTTGCCCTCGGCAATCAGCAGGTCGCCGAAATACGCGCGCCACCAGGCGAGATTCCCTTTGTCATTCCAAGGGGTCGGAAATTCCCAGGCCGGTTTGCCCGTCGTGGCGTCAAGGGCGAGCAGCGCATTGTAATTGTGATAGATCACTTTGCCACCCGCCATGGACAAAGAACGATGAGTGAGAACTCCGGCCGGATGCCGCCAGAGGATTCCGCCGGTCGCCGGGTCAAGGGCAACAACCTGTTCCTTCGTCTCGGACTTGAGCTTCTCCAGAAACTTTTCCTGTAGATACAATTTCGGATCTTGTTGAATGCCTTGTTTCTTAAGCTCTTCCTGCTGCTGCCAGGTCGCTGTGAACTCGTCTTTGGGTTCGGGAATCCCAGGACGGACCCGGCAGACGACGCGCTGATTATCGGCGATGATTTCATCAATGACGCCGCCCAGGTCAATCTCGTGGAGAGTTTTACCGGTAGCGGCGTCCAGGATGCTCAGCGGACCGTCGTTGTAGCCGATGGTGGCGAATATCCGGTCGCCAAGCGCCACCAGGCGGCGGTTGAAGTTCATGGGCGTGCGCCAGACTCCGGGGCCAGGCTGCATGCCGACTTCCTCCATAGTGTTCTGGCCGAAATTGCGCAAGGGCCGGCGCCATAGCTCGGCGCCGTTGAAGGCGTCGCGGGCCACGAGGAACCAGCTTTCAGGGATCATCCCCGTATTCTCAAACAAATATGAGGTGTCATTGACGAGGTAGAAAATCCGTCCTTTGGCGCTCACCATGCCCAGCAGACTGGCCGGGGCGCTATGGCTGATGGCATGCTTGGGGTTGGCCCACCAGCGCAGGGACCTGGGTGAGGCAACCTCCTTGTCCTTGGAAACGGCGTTGCCGCTGGCGTCGTAGAGGAAGTGTGTCCAGTCATCAATCGTATCAGGCACGGGAGCGGACCTCACACCGGCTGGCGAGACAAACACGCCACGGGGCGCGAGGGCGCGGAACGCTTCGGGTTCGGCGACCTGACCGTCCTTGGCCACAATCAGCGCGTTGAGCACCCGGTCGGCAAAAGGCAACCGGCCGCCACGCCATTCAGCGACCGTAAACCGCCCCGGCAACCCA
>JADFCW010000368.1 GCA_017161705.1 Candidatus Sumerlaeota bacterium
CCACCAGCGTATTGCCCCGGACTCCCGGAGCAAACAGGTCTCTCAACCGGCCCGTTTGCTGTTGTTGGTCTTTGGCGGCCCCGCGGGCTCGAACCCACCGCTCAGGCTCGTGCAGGCTTGTGGCGATCCAAACGGTCAGGAGCGCCGGCAGCGCGCCCAGAATGAATCCCCAGCGCCAGCCCAGCCGCGGATTGGCCACGACAAACGTGCCGACCAGGACGGCGAGGTAAGTGCCAATGACGCTGGAACCGTGAAACAGCCCCAGGGAGTGAGCGCGCGCGCGTTTCGAAAACACCTCGGCCACCAGGGCCGCGCCCACCGACCATTCGCCCCCCGTGCCCAGCGCCACCAGGAATCGCAAGACCACCATTTGCCATGGCGCCCGGGCAAAAGCGGTCACGCAGCTGAATAGCGAATAGGTCAGAATCGTTAGGATAAGGGTGCGCACGCGCCCGATTCGGTCGCTGATCATTCCAAAAACCACACCGCCCAATGCGCCCCCGACTAAAAAAGCACTCATCGCCACATTGTTGTAATGGTCTATCGTGCCTCTCGTTGCATCGGGAGGAAGGAGCGCCGGCATGGCTTCGTTCATGCTGGCAACGAACACATGCCCCTCGAAAATATCAAAGATCCATCCCAGCGAAGCGATAAGCAGAACCAGCCACTGATAGGGGGTTACGTCGTCATACCACCGGCCGCTGTTTTGCGATTCGGTATTCATGCCGCCTCTCCCATTTGTTCCGGTCGGAGTGCCGAAATAAGCACAATCATCTTGCCGCGCGAGTAGTCAAGGAAAGTCCCGTCGGTGCCGCGACTATCCGAGGGGACTTTTCGACTGCGTTTCTTTTGCTGCAGTTGTGCCGCCCCCGTCGCTGCTGCTTGTCGCAGGCGGCGCATGAGATTCCATTGCAATCAACACACCCAGACCGCCGAGCACCATCGCGGCGCCCAGCCACTGAAGCGGGCTCAACCGTGTTTTCCACAAGAGCCATTCGCCCGCGGCCGTTACGACCGGCGTTGCCAGCATCCATGCCCGAACCTTCCAAACGGCCATGCGATGCAGCGCAGCATAGTAAAACGGCAGGGAGATTGCCGCGATGAGCCCCAGCGTCGCCGCGCTGATCAGGGCCTGCGGGCGCTGGAGAGCCCGGAGCGCAGAGCCGCTGTTTCCTTCCATGAAAATCAGCACAACGAATCCCAGCGTGCTCAGCGCGTGATTATACAACGCCGTCGCCTCCGCGTCCATTCGGCGCAAAATGCGCTGGATAACAAACGCATTGGCGGCAAAAAAGAAGGCCGCGCCGATCACCATGAGGTCCCCGATCCAGTGGCCCCGAAACTGCAGGTTGGAATTCCCCGTCACCAGCACCATCCCGGCCAGCATCACCGGCAGGAGGAAAAGTTCGCCGGCGCGGATGCGTTCCAGACCCAGCGCGCCGCCAATTAGAAGCGCAAACAGCAGATCGGTTCGGAAAAGAAGCGCCTGGTGGGTGGCGGTCGTGTATTTCAAAGAACCGAACAACAGCAAATTGATGGCAATGGACACTGCACTCATTAGGAGCACCCATCCCCGCAGTTCGCCGCAGCGCAACCGGCGCCAGCCGCCGCCCCGCGCCAGCACCCACGCGCCAAGAAACGCCACGGTCACCATGCGCGACAGCACACCGGCCCAACCGACCGACCACGATTCGAGCACATGGCGCAGGAGCAACGTCCAGGCTGCCGTGGTAAGTACCGTAAGGAGGGCGAACGCAATACCTTGCACGCGGATACCCTGTCCTCTGGAGCATCAAAAGGAGTTGGACCGGTCAGACATGTCGGACAAATCGGACGCGTCGGACGTTTCGGACAAGTCAGACAGGCTCAACGCTGCGCTTCACGCCCTTTTGGCAGGGGGAAGTTAACATAGTTGGCCGCAGGGCGCCCGCTCAGAACGGCCTCGACGTCGCGGCAGACGCACGCCACGACGCGATGCTGGCCCTCAGCCGTGAAGGCGCCGATGTGAGGCACCAGAATGACGTTGTCCATCTCGCACAAGGGGTCTTTTTCCGGCGGCTCGACGGCCCGAACGTCCAGTCCAGCGCCGGCGATTTTTTGCTCGCGCAGCGCCCGAATCAAATCCGATTCCACCACGACATCGCCGCGCGCGACGTTGATAAAAAATGCCGACGGTTTCATCCGACAGAATCGCTCGTAGGTGAAAAGCCCGCGCGTTTCCGGGCTGCTCGGCAGATGGCACGTAACAAAATCGGCCGCCGCAAGCAAGGCGTCAAGTCCGACCAGTTGCGGCTGGGCTTCGGCGACCGTCAGTGCGTCGGGATCGAGGTAAGGGTCGTAGGCCAGAAGGTGCATGCCGAAGGCCCTGGCGCGCATGGCCGTGAGAAAAGCAATGCGCCCGAAGCCGACAAGGCCGAGAGTTTTGCCCCACAGCTCGATGCCGGAATACCGCAGGCGTTCCCAGCCGCCGGATTTGACGTGGCGGTCGGCCGCGGGGATTTTTCGCGCAAGCCCCAGCATTAGACCCAGCGTCAACTCGGCCACCGAGAGGGCATTTTGGACGGGCGTATAGCTGACCACAATGCCCGCCTCGCTGGCGGTGCGAACGTCCACATTTTCCAGACCGACACCGGCGCGGGCGATGATTTGCAGCCGCGGGGCGGCGCCGATCAGTTCGCGCGTGACCCGCGTCTGGTTGCGGACGATGAGCGCGCGGCAATCAGCGGCGCGCTGTGCCAGTCGGGTAGGATTCTTCCAGAGGTCGGGTTCAAATGCCACATCGTGACTTAGCCGCAGCGCATCCATCGGCGCTCCGACAATGTTCTCAGAGACAAGAATGTCTGCCATGGTTCGTTTTCCCTTGTGCAAAGTTCGAACCTTGTGCGCGCAGTTCAAACGCTTGTTTGCGTTCACAGCGCAATTGAAGATGGGTAAAAAACGATCCGGGATCCTGCAACCTCTCTTTTCCTGTCAATTCTCCTGTTACGCGTTGAAGCCGCTAGCCGCAGTATACAACCTGCGGCAGAATAGAGATCGGTGCGTCGAATCTTGCCGGGTAAAAGCGGCAGCATGGCTGCCGCAGTCCAAAGCAAAAGCATTCTGCTTTTGAGCACCAGGGCAAAACTTTTGGAGTGCGGC
>JADFCW010000369.1 GCA_017161705.1 Candidatus Sumerlaeota bacterium
TGCGTTTGGTTTTTCTACTTGGGCCGGTCGCCGAGGACGGCGACCCTCCCCTGCGGTCACGGAGGACCGTGACCCTCCCAAGCGGGAGCGCGATGCAATAAGGAGACCGCGTCCCCGCCGTCCATCGTCCCCAATCGCCGCAAGGTGGGAGGGACGGCGTCCTCGCCGTCCGCCATTCCAACGCCAAGGTCATGGCCGTCATGGTCGTCCAGATCGGAGCCAGTCCTCAGCCCCTTCTGCACTTGGCCAGCGGCCAGGGCGGGAGCGGCAGGTTTGCCGATTCCTACGTGGCGCGGCCTGAGCGGCGCTTAATTACTCTACACCTTCTGGCGGGACAGCCGGTTGAGTTTTACGAGCTCTTCAAATGCAGTTCGTGCTGAAGCGTGACAAAGTGTTCAAGCGAGGGTGCATCTTCTTCCACGCTGAACACTTGGCCGTTGTCGTCCATTTCGAGTCGAACAACAGATGTCTTATCCTGAAGGTCAACCGCGTAAAAATGCCCGTCGTCTTCACTTCGACCAATCACAGCATACTGCCGCGCTTTGTGGGTCACGGTGCGCACCGCCAACGCATCGAGGACTTGCGTTTGGCCGTCGAAGGAAAGCTGGCTGTATTTCTCAAAGAAGTTTCTCACACTCGGCGGCAACGAGGCTGCCGGTTGAGAACCCGACGATGCGGGTTTGGCGAACCGCGAAAAAATGTCGGCCACGCGCTGCTTCAGTTGTTCTGGCTTCGCTTCGACAATTTCACGCACTTTGGTTTCCCACTCGTCCGGCTTTCCCATAATCGCATCATCCAGCTTGTCGGTTGCCTTGTTGAAACTCGGCGCAATCCAGCCCAGAAGCTTCGGCCCAATCACCTTGCCGAAAATGACAGTGATAACGCCGATGACAACGAGGAGACCGATGACAACGAACTGTTTTTCCATGTGTCACCTCAGTTGAGCGGTGGAAACTCAGGAGAGTCCGGTATGTCGGTGTCTGCCTCGTTGTAGCCGTCTAAGGTTGCAGACAGAATTACTTCGATGGTCAAGTTCGGTCCGGGCGGACATTTGCCCATCGCGTTCTGCTGAACGCCAAGCGCATTTACATGTTGAATGATGGCGTTCCCAGCACTCCGAATTGGTGAACTCCAAGCCCGTGCAACATCCGCCGCGTCCAGCATCTTCAGATACCAATGTTGGAATCGGTGCTTCTGAGCAGCGGTAAGGAATCGCCCATCTTGAATCCACGTCATGTTCACATGACTTTGGGCCGCCCACCTGTATGGCAAAGGAAAGCGGCCTTGTCGTATCGGATTCCAGTGATGGACAATACCACCTCGAACCGCACCGCTTGCCCCGCCGATTGCCTTTCTGAAGCCCTGCCTGGCATTCGCTTCAAGTAGGTAGCGGCCTGCCTTTCCGGAGAATTGCGCGGATCGCTTCACCAGCGCCCCGCTGCCCAGCGTTACGGTTGTCTCAACGACAAACTCCGTGGCTTCTCCCACGTAGTAGAGGCCGCTCGAATAATCAACTTGGTCGATGTCCATCTTCCCATGAAGCCAAGACGTAATTCCCATTGTGAGCGAGTCACCAACGCCTGCCGCAAAATTCGCGGCGGGCTCAACCCATGTCCAATCGGTGATGTCGCGGCCATACGCGTCGATGTAGCGAACGGGATTGTTCGCGCAGAAGGCATACAGGTGAAAGCCTCCGGCTTCGGCGATGGGGTCTCTGTTTGGCCACCGGCCCAAGCCAGGGGCATAGACGCGGTACTCATAAAGCACCAGGCCGGTCGCCGCATCCCGCCGCTTGGTCGAAAACTGAAACGGATTCTCTAACGCCACCGCCCCGCTCGCCCGCAACGGCTCCCCAAACGGCCCATACTCGTACCGCGCCGCAACCGCACCGTCGGCCGCATTGACCAGCGCCATCACGTTCCCGTTGCCGTCGTAGGCACAGAAATACGTTCCGGCGTTGGTGCCGGAAGGGACTGTCATCCACAGCAGGCCGCCAGCGTGGGGCAGGTCTCCGACCTGCCGGTCCCGGCATCCTCTGGATGCCGCAGGCTGAGGGCCGGAGGCCCTCCCAACCGGCAGACCAGAGGTCTGCCCCACAGAACGCGGCCCCCGCAACGGCCCGCCGGCCTGCCCGGTCGCGGCAACGGTGAGGCTCGTCCACAACGCCTCCCCAAACGGACCTTCGGCGCAAGTCCCCGCTTTTTTGCGATGCCACTCAACACCAGGGGAACGCGTCGAAAGTCGAGAACAGCAGGGTTTTCGCAAACCAGGCTTGGAACGCGGTCTCCGTCTCAGGCATGGTGGTCTTTCAGTCATTTGCTCAATGTTTAGACGCGCACCGTTTTTTAGGCGGCTATTTAAGAATTATTGTTCAAGATTTCTTCAAGAACCTGCTTCGCTCTGCTAGATGCCTTCATACCTTTTGTGCTGGACACCGCCGTATCAACCGGATGTCCTCATCTGCTTTGTTCCAGACCTGACAGTCACCGTCCTGGAACTCCAAAACGAAGCCACCCTCGGGTGATGAGTAATCGTGTGCGAGCTTCGAACCGGGCGGCAGTATGAGCTTGACGTAAGCGCTCCTATCAGGCCGCACCACAACTTCGTCCTTCTCTCGAACAGGACTCCCGTCCAAGTAGCAAAGGTCAGGCATGGCAGCTTCAGTATTATTCCACGCCTCCGCCAGCAGCCGGTGCGACTGGTGGAATGCCCGGAGGCAAGGTTGTGCTTGGGACTGGTGGAAGCGCATCGCGTTTCCAAAAACACCTGCACTCTTCGCCAGGCGGAGGCGTGCCGATGGGAACTTGATGCATCTCGAAGAAGTGAATGTGCGGGCCTGTGATTGGCCAATGGTCGTGTCCGGTTTGAACTTCACCAGCAATAGTCCCAACTGGCGGGATACATGGCCTGCATCGTTTTCGCTTCGGACGACACTTTCCGATGCAATCACCGAGTTCCCGGACACCTGATTTGACCAAGTCAATGAGTGCGTCTCGGCATGGAGGTATTGCCATGCACGTCGTTACAGCCAACAAGACGCACTCACCGACTGTCACCGTAACTCCACCGATTACTATGACAGCCGGATTCCGCCCGTCAGGATCGTAAAACTGGATCGGGTTGTTGTAGTTGA
>JADFCW010000370.1 GCA_017161705.1 Candidatus Sumerlaeota bacterium
CTGAACTATCTCTCCATATCTCCGCGGCCTCGGCGCGAGCTTTTCGTCTAAATGGTATCAACGAACGTGCGTTCGGCGCGGCTGAAGGCGGCTAGCGCGGTGACAAGGAGCACAAGAGTGATCAAGACAGACAACGCCACATAGTCCGCCGACACGGTGCCCACTCCCAAAAAGGCACACCGATACGTTTCCACAATGCTCGTCATGGGGTTGAGCGCCACCACGCCCCGCCACCGTTCCGGAATGGTCGAGAAAGGGTAGATCACCGGCGTCGCATACATCCACAACTGCGTCAGAAACTGGGAGAGATACGAGAAATCACGATACTTCGTGGTCAGCGCCGTTATCCACAACCCCACGCCCAACCCGAGAAGTGCGCTGTGAAGCAAAAGCGCGGGCAGAAGCAGAACCGCCCATCGCACGTGGATTGCCGCGCCAGCAGCGGTGAAGAACTTGAAATAGAAAAGAAATGCCACAAACGTTGCCAATTGAATGCCAAAAGCGAACAGGCGCGAGATGACCACCGAAAGCGGAACAATAAGCCGAGGAAAATACACCTTGCCAAACAAGCCGGCATTGGAAAGGAAGGTGATGGAAGTGCCTCCCAGACACCCCGCGAAATACCCCCACGCCAACGTGCCGCACAAGTAGAACAGCATCGGCGGCAAACCGTCCGTTGAAATACGCGCCACCTTGCCGAAAACGACCGTGAAAACCAGCGTCGTCAACAGGGGCTGGACGATGAACCAGAGCGGGCCGAGAATGGTTTGTTTGTACTGGGCTAGAAAATCCCTGCGCACCAGCAAAAAGAGCAGATCGCGATAATGGACCAGCCCTTGCCAGTCGATCCGCAGCCAGCCGCACGTGGGCTGAACCACCAGTTCATAGGCAGAGTCGGTTTTCATGATGGGAGGGGGGATGGGATATTGGTTATTGGGTTATTGGGAAAACAAAAGACCAAGGGCTACGGACGCTGCTTGCGCCTTTGCTTTCCCACACGCTCGCGAATGGCCTTCAACTGGCGCACACACTCCTCATCGCGAGGACGTCCCATCGCCTCCTTCGCCTTGATCAGTCCATCCAGAGAAAGCACGCGGCACAATCCTGAACCTAACTCAAGAAGCTCGCTTTGCTCCTTCACCGCTTGGTAGTCCCCAAGACCTGCTATGGTCCCAAGGCAATCCAATTGTCCCCAGTCAGTATCGAGATAGAGATTCTTGAAGCCTCGTCGGCACGTATCGGCATTCAACACCAGCGGCAAACGCCGAGGCGTCATCCGGTGGACCGGATGAAGATCGGTCAATGCCGCCCCCAGTTTGAGCAAATTCTCCGCTGCCATGTCGCAGCATATGTCCAAGTCCATGGTAAGCAGGGGACTCCCATGCGCCACCGCCGCAAAACCTCCGACAACAACGAAGTCCACTTCGGCAGACAGCAGCCGCGCAAGAATGCCCGAGAGATCAGCCACTTCTCTTCTCCACGGCGCGCCGCAGGGCCAGGGCGGCACGTAAGGCCCGCTCGTGAACCGCCACACGCCCGGCGGGCGACCGTCGGAGCATGGCCTCAATCAGGGACATGTCCGTCCCACCCAACCGCGCTGCTTCCCAAGCCGTAGCGCGACGCCGACGCCTCGCGGGAGGGCTCGATGACTGTTTCCTTTTCCTTGGATTCATACGAATCTTTTCCTTAGGGCCGCCCCTCACAGCAAACTCAGTCCTCGGCAGCCCCCTTCGAACGGCGGCACAAGGACAATGCTTTCCGCGTGGTCTTCGCCCCGAAGATATCCGCCTGATGTATTCACTCCACCCCTGCTAAATTCGCGCCTGGCTCCGCACCACACTCCCAATCTCCAACATTCCCCATCTTCCCCGGTCTGTGGTCCGTTGTCCGTGATCTATTCTCTTCCCCAATCCCTAATAACCAATACTCCCCCCTACCCTTCGAAAAATCCCTTTACCTGCTGCACAACGTACGCGGCCTGTTCGTCCGTCACTTCGGGAAAAATCGGCAGCGCCAGCGTTTCCCGCGCCGCCTTTTCGCTTTCGGGATAGTCCCCGGGTTTTCCGCCGAGACGAGCAAAGCACTCCTGCAAATGCAGCGGCACAGGGTAGTAAATCTCCGTTCCCACCCCGGCCGCCTTGAGATGCGCCATCAGATCGTCCCGACGCGACACGCGGATTACGTATTGGTTGAAAACATGGCGATCCTGCACTACCGCCGGCAAAACGATCCGCTGCCCGACAAGTCCCGCTTCCATAAAAAGGCGCTCATATCGCTTCGCGTTCGCCTGCCGTGCAGCCGTCCATGCGTCGAGACACTTGAGTTTTGCCGTAAGCACAGCCGCTTGTAGCGCATCAAGTCGAAAGTTTCCGCCGACCATCTT
The DNA here is from genome assembly GCA_017161705.1 of Candidatus Sumerlaeota bacterium. Lineage (GTDB taxonomy): Bacteria > Sumerlaeota > Sumerlaeia > JADFCW01 > JADFCW01 > JADFCW01. The sequence goes on from JADFCW010000370.1 coordinate 2,384, forward strand.
GTGGTAGTACTTGGGCTGCATGCCATGATTACGCAACGTGACGAGTTTCGCCGCTCGCACGGGATCATTGGTCACCACCATACCCCCATCGCCAAAACAGCCGAGATTCTTCGACGGGAAAAAGGAAAAACAACCGTAGTGGCCTATGGAGCCGGCTCGCCGTCCCTTGTACTCCGCGCCGATGGCCTGACACGCGTCCTCGATGACGATGAGGTTGTGCCGCCGGGCCGCATCCATGATCGGATCCATTTCGCCCGTCTGACCATACAAATGCACCGGAATGATCGCGCGGGTTCGCGGGGTGATCCGCGCCGCCAACAGGTGAGGGTTGAGATTGAACGTCACGGGGTCAATATCCACAAACACCGGCGTGGCCCCCAGCCGAGCAATGGCGCCCGCGGTGGCAAAAAAGGTGTAGGGCGTCGTTATGACCTCATCGCCAGGCCCAATACCCTCGGCCATCAGCGCGATGATTAAGGCATCGCTGCCGGAGGAAACACCCACCCCATACCGACAGCCACAATAAGCCGCCACCGCCTTCTCGCACTCCTCGACTTTGGGACCGAGAATGAACTGCTGCGACGCCATCACTTCCGCCACCGCCGCATCCACGTCGGTTTTGATGGCGGCATACTGCAAGCGAAGATCAAGAAGGGGAATTTGCATGGGGCTCCGGAAGTCGGTTATTAGCTATTGGAGATGTCTCTTTGCAGAGGCGAAAGGGGCGGGTTATCGG
>JADFCW010000371.1 GCA_017161705.1 Candidatus Sumerlaeota bacterium
AGGTTATCTTCCCCCAGAGTACACGCTTTGGGCTGCCGCCGCAAAGACACCAGCGACTGTTTTCCGACAGGGAACTTTTGCTGATGAGGCTATCGGGTGGGAAGGCAACTACGTCAAAGGAAAGCAATGGGCCACTGACAATCCGTTGACGACGCCGGACTACGCAAAACGCTACGGACTTCCTGCGGAGAACACTGGCAAGCCGGACTGGGTTGTCGGTGGTCGAACACAAGGGCCATACACAACACGGCCCGCGCCGCCAAGTCACAACAGCCCTTTGAATACTGGAGGAGCAACAGAGGTTCTGCCGCAGAATCCGAACGATGTCACTCTTGATTGGTTCCACATGCCATGATCGAAGTGCGCACAGCCGAGGATATATATCCCGCACTTCGAGAGATCATCGAAGAGATGCGGAAGACCGGTTTGGAAAAACAAGCGGCGATATTGACGCACCGCATGACCAAGGTCGCCTGGACTTCGCGAGATGAACTTTTTGAGGAGTTGGTGAAGGTTCTGTCTGACATAGATGCCACACAGGGAGTAGCCATGCCCGCGCCGTTATCCAGCCAAGTGCGTCTTGTACTTAAGACACTGCGTGAGGTTGTTTAGTCGCCGTTCTTCCTGCCCCGCTACGCACATCGCCGCGAAGTTGGCGGCCAACGTCGCGGCCATGCGCTTCCGCCTTCGCCCGAGCGCTACGGCGGACAGGCCGCCCCCAATGCGGACTCGCTACGCTCGGACCCGCCCGCGCGCGCCAGCAAGGGCCGCGCCAACTGGCCATTGAAGCAATCGCCAGTTGGCACGTCCCTTGCGACCGGCTCCGCTATCGACTCCGCCACCCCGCGCAGGAAACAGAATGTGTTTTTATGCGTTCGTTCGTCGAAGACTCCTCACACGTCGCGGGACCCACCGCTAAAGCGGTTCCCCCGCGTCGTCGCATAAAAACGCATTCTGTTCCCTGCGCCCGCCCGGCGCGCGCACCGCCCTTTTGGCGCTACGCTTAACCACCCCGTTGGGCTAGAACCCCTCAAGGGGTTCAGCCCGTTGGTCGGGCCGGCAACGGCTCGCGCACTCGCACGTTGCCGGCCCTTCGTGGACCTCGCTTCGCTCGGGAAGTTCACCACCCGAAGAGTTGCGCGGCGGGTTTGCGCTACGCGCCCCCGTAACCCGCCGCGCCTCAGACCCGGCAACCATCACGCCAGCCCGAAGCGGGCTGTCATGCTGGTTGCTCTCCGCCCGCACGAGAATGCGGACACTTTTCGTTTTTGCCGCCGGGAAGGAGGTGGGGCGGCAAAAACAAAAAGTGTTTTCAGGGAGAGGGGGGCGCGCGGAATGGGGGGTGAGGGTTTTTCCAACGTCTGGAAAAGTGCCGCCTGAAAAGTTCCAATGGTTGGAAAAATCAGGCTTCGACCTTCTTCGCGACGAAGGCTTCCAGGACTGCAAGCGCGTGGTTCTGCTGTGATCTAGGCAGTTCGTTCAGTTCTTCCAGCAGTCGCCGCGCTTTGCCGCGTGGTCCACTGTTGCGCCGGGAGGAATCTTCACCGAACAGATAAGCGACGCTCACGCCGAGGACATCGGCGAGCTTTTCAACTTGTTCCGGTCGCAGAGCGACCGGCACACGTTCCCATGCACCATAGCTGGCTTGCGTTACGTTCATGGCGTCAGCGACCTGGGCTTGTGAAAGTCCTTTGGTCATCCGTGCCTCATACACCCGCCGACCGAAATCCGTCCGCGGTTTGTTGCTGGGTCTGCCTCTTTGCATGTCCTCATCATACGAGGCATCGAAATACTTTAAGGAAATAACTTGCATGATTAAAGGCATTACCATTAAATCGTGTGCATGTCAAAAACCTTCACATCGAACTTGACGCCCTTCGCGGAAAGGAGGCCCCATGCCGCGAATCCCTGACGACGAACTCGACCGACTGAAAAAGGAAGTGTCGCTTCAACGCCTGTGCGAGAAATACGGCATCGCCCTGAAGCCTCACGGCAAAGACCTGATCGGTCTTTGCCCGTTCCACGACGATCACGATCCTTCGTTCGTGGTGACGCCGTCGAACAACCTCTGGCACTGCCTGGGCCAATGCGGGAAGGGCGGGAGCAATATCGACTTTATCATGGGCAAGGAGTCGGTGAGCTTCCGTCAGGCGGTGGAGATCCTCCGCGAATGCGCGGGTTACGCGCCGGAACCGGAACGATTGAAGACGCGGCAGGGCACGGAACACCCGATCTTAATCCGGCCCGGTCCGGACCTCACCGACGCCGATCTGCTCGACGCGGTGACGGACTACTACCACAAAACTTTCCTGAACGATCCGAAGGCCATGATCTACTTGCGGCAACGCGGTTGCCTGCACCCGGAGGCGATCAAGACTTTCAAGCTTGGCTACGCCAACCGGACGCTCGGCTACCGCGTGCCGGCCACGACGGCCGACGGCAAGGCGCTGAAGGCCCGGCTTCAGAAACTTGGAATCCTACGCGAGAGCGGCCACGAACATCTTTGCGGCTCCGTCGTTCTGCCGATCCTCGATCGCAACGGCCGCACGCTGGGAATGTACGGCCGCAAGATCACGCCGCGACTGCGCGAAGGAACGCCGGATCATCTTTACTTGCCCGGCGAACATCGCGGCGTGTGGAACGAGGCGGGGCTGTTCGGGCAAAAGGAATGGCTCATCTGCGAAGCGTTGCTCGATGCGCTGTCGCTGTGGTGCGCGGGTTTTCGCAACGTGACGGCCAGTTATGGCGTGAACGGGTTCACGCCGGACCACTGGCGCTTGCTGGACGAACTGAAACCGGAACGGGTTATCCTCTGTTACGACAACGACCCGGCGGGCAATGCCGCCGCCGAGGCCTTGCGGCCCCGGCTGGAAGAACGTGGCATTGCCGTCATCCGGGCCAGGTTGCCGGACGGCCAGGACGTCAACGACGTGGCCCGGTCGTCGAAGAATCCCACGGCGGCGCTGGCCGCCGTCATCGAGGCGGCGCTATCGGAAACTCCTTCGCGCGTGCCCGCGCAGCCTCTTTCTTCTTCAATCTTAGCTGCTAATGAAATAGCTGCTTCCGAGAGTGGCGCAGGCGTCCC
>JADFCW010000048.1 GCA_017161705.1 Candidatus Sumerlaeota bacterium
GTCATTATCTGCAGCACCGGCCGGCGGAATCACCAGCCGTCCGAGGGATGGAAGCGCCCGCTTCAGGGTTCCAGATTCCGCCCGCACGGATATCTCCCCGTGATTTGACGCCTCCGCAACTCGCCGTTTGGGTTCATGCAGCAGCGGTATGTGCCATAGGTTTAGGGCTGTTTTATGCGATGCCCCGCGATCGGGTCTTGCCGCAGTCGTATTTCTCTTATCCGCCGGCGAACGTCGGACGCGATCCGGTCCTCAGCGGTTTGTCGGGCGGCGTCAACTTGCGGCATTTGTCTGCCATCAAAAATGATCCCCGACCCGCTGTCAGAGTTGAGTTCCCCAATGGTCCGCCTCCGCCGGATCAGCTGTATCTGCGGCTGGCTTCGCTCGAGCGGATCACACACCTCGAATGGTTCACCGTTCAGCGCCGCCGCCGAATGATCGCTCCCGATGGTTCCGGCGTTTTCTGGTTTCAAACTGTTGCCCCGGCGGACTTGCCGCGTCTGATTCAACATCGGGTAGAGTTTCTGAACGGTCCGAGCGACTCCATTCTGGCTCTGCCGGGTCTGGTGGCCGTGGACGAAGTGGAATCGCGCCAGCGTGAAGGCTATATCGCCCGAGCCGACCGTCTGGCCTCGCTTCGGCGCTATCGCGCTTTCTCGTGGGGTATCGAGAACCTTTGGCGCAGTGCACCAAGTCCGGAGGATGAATTTGCGCGCCTGGAGTCTGTCCGCTTGCCTTTCGAACTGGCCAATTCCACGCTATACGCCAAAGCCAGCGAGATCGTCTACGGCAAGGGCGATGACCTGGCGCGGGCACGCGCCATCGAGCAATACCTGCGCAGTCGCTATAGCTACACGCTCAACATCGAGCGGCTCAACGGCCCACGCAACGGCCCCAGTCCCATCGAGCGGTTTCTCTTCGACTACCCCCAGGGCAACTGCGAGGTGTTCGCTTCGGCCATGGCGATTCTGTGCCGCAATCTCGGCATTCCGGCACGCCTTGCTATCGGCTATCACGGCGGCATTCAAGGGGATTCGCCCAGAGAGGTTATTTTCCGCAACCAGGACGCTCATGTATGGGTCGAGGTCTGGACGGCCCAGTCGGGATGGATGACGTTCGACCCGACGCCGCCGCCGCCGCTCGAAGTCTATAGCGGCCGGTTCTCGTTCAAGGAACTGATGGAATGGTTCAACCGAGTTTCAGCCCGATGGGATCGGTTCATTGTCAGTTATGATCGGGAAGATACGGATAGTTGGATGTCTTTCCTTTGGGAGCCGGTCAATCGCTGGGTCTTCCAACGGCAAAGCGGGCTGTTTGGGCGTCTAATTCCGCGCTTGCGCGAAAACATCAACCGCCCGGAAATGGCAGCTTGGGTGGGAGGTCTTCTGGTCGCGAATTTTCTGGCTGCACTGCTTTATGCACGTATGCGGCGCAGCGGGGCGAAACGGCGCGCATCCTGGCGCACGACGCTCCGCCGATCGGATCCGTGGCATGAGTTTTATCGGCTGGCGGTGGCAATACTCAAAGGGCGGCTCACTCTGCGGATGCCCCATCAGACACCGGGCGAATTTCTCGAGAGTTTAGGCATCACGCAGCGAATTGATTTGGCGATAGTGCGTGCCCTGTTGGATTTTTATCACGAAGGCCGCTTCGGCGGCATGCCCTGGAGTGCACGCTGCGCACGCCAGGCCGATGCCTTGCTGAATCATCTCCGGCAGGCAGCCGCTCGTGCCAGCCAGCGGAGCGGGTGACGGAATTGCAATGGCGGGGAAATACCCCACCGATACAAAAATGGCCAGGAAGCGATCGGCTATTCGGTCTTGTGCCGTTTTTGATAATCTTCAATCGCGCCCCGAATGGCATCTTCGGCCAGAACGGAGCAATGGACTTTGATGGGGGGGAGGTCCAGTTCTTTGGCAATTTCGATGTTCTTGATTTTCAAAGCTTCTTCGAGCGTTTTGCCCTTTAGCCACTCCGTGGCCAAGCTGGCGCTGGCGATCGCGCTGCCGCAGCCGAACGTTTTGAAACGGGCATCCTCGATGATGCCTTGTTCGTTGACCTTGATCTGCAGTTGCATCACATCGCCGCACGCGGGCGACCCTACAACGCCCGTACCGACATTCGGTTCCCCTTCGTCGAAGCTGCCGACATTTTTGGGATTCTGAAACAGATCCATCACTTTCTGCGAATACACGACCCTGCCTCCGCGTTTGAACCCGTCTAAACACCTTTTGGCTTGTTTGTCTTCCGACCTTTTCCGTTGCGCATGGAGAACACGTTAGTGGCTATGACCCTCCGGACCGTGCGAGTGACCATGGCCGCCCCAGTCCACGGTGCTGAGGTTCACGCCGCGCCGGGCCATGTCGTATAGCGGCGACATTTCGCGCAGCCGTTTGACCACGCCGACCATCTTCTCGGCCACGTAGTCCACTTCCGCCTCGGTGTTGAACCGCCCCAGTCCGAACCGGATGGACGAATGCGCCAGTTCAACCGGCACGCCAAGCGCGCGCAGGACATACGACGGTTCGAGTGTGGCCGATGTGCACGCCGACCCGCTCGACACGGCCACATCGTCGAGGCCCATCATCAACGACTCCCCCTCGACATACGCAAAACTCATGTTCAAGCAGTTGGGCAAGCGGTGCTCGATGCTGCCGTTGACATAGACCTCGTCGAGATGCGTGAGGAGGTGGTTTTGTAGTTTGTCGCGCAGCGCGGCGATGCGCGCGCTCTCGACGGCCATTTCCTCGCGGCAGATCTCGCAGGCCTTGCCCAGGCCGACGATACCGGGCACATTGAGCGTGCCCGAGCGCATTCCGCGCTCATGGCCCCCGCCATCTATAATGGGCACCAGTTTCACGCGCGGTTTTCGGCGGCGCACATAGAGCGCGCCGATGCCCTTCGGCCCATACATCTTGTGCGCCGAGATGGATAGCAAATCAATGCCCAACGCCTGGACGTCACAGGGAACCTTGCCGAGTGCCTGTACGGCATCGCAGTGAAAGAGAATGCCATACTCTTTGGCAATCTGGCCGATTTCAGCGATCGGATGAATGGTGCCGATCTCGTTGTTGGCGAACATAATCGTGATCAGAATGGTGCGGTCGGTGATGGCGGCGCGAAGCTGAGTAGGATCCACCCGGCCATCGCGGCCGACCGGCAGATAGGTGACTGCGCAGCCTTGCGATTCCAGACGTTTGCAGCTGTCCAGAACTGCCTTATGTTCCGTCTGGCAGGTAATGATATGATTGCCCTTTTCGGCATACGCGGCGGCAACGCCCTTGATGGCCAGGTTGTCGGACTCGGTGGCTCCGCTGGTGAAAATGATCTCCTCGGGTTCGGCATTGATCAAGCGGGCAATTTGTTCGCGGGCAATTTTCACGGCCTCGGCGGCGCGCCACCCGAAAACGTGCGTGCGGCTGGCCGCATTGCCGAAGTCTTCCATAAAATACGGCTTCATCGCCTCAAAGACGCGCGGGTCCACGGGCGTGGTCGCGTGATTATCCATGTAAATAAATCGTTTCATAATCCGGATGGCCTCTCAGCTAGGTGCATCGAAGGCGATGCAATTTTCAGGCCGCGTGCGAGAAACGCCACGGCATCCGTACCTGGTTTAAACCTTATCGCGGGCCGATTCCCATTGCAACTCTATTTCTTGACCACCGGTCCGGCTCCGCGGGATTGACTTTATTTTGCCAGCGAAAAAGTATGGACGGGGAAGGTTCCTTGTGGCAGGAAAACAGTTGGCTCCGCAAGGAAAGGGAATATTTTCAAAATCAATCCGGTGCAGGAGTCTCAGCTTGTTTCCCAACCAAGGAGACGGCGACAATGAGTAAATTTCGCATTATGGTAGTCGATGACGAGGAAGACATCCGGACACTTTTGCGCCTCACGCTCAATCCCACCTACGAGGTTGTCGAAGCCTATGACGGATTGGACGCGCTCGACAAAATTGAACTGGCCGAGCCGGATTTCATTGTGCTCGACGTGATCATGCCGCTGATGGACGGTTTTCAAACCTGCAAGGCGATCCGAAAGCATCCTCAGTTGCACGATGTTCCGGTGTTGTTCCTCTCGGCGAAACGCGCCAAAGAGGAGATTATGAAGGGGTATGAGGCCGGCGCGACGCTTTACCTGACCAAACCGTTTGACCCGGATCGTTTGGCCAAAACCATTGCGTATGCACTCGAGCGCGCCGGCGCACGCATCCGGCCGAAACGCTATACCATTGAGCAACTGTCCAGGTTTTGGGCGGCGCACGCGGATATTTCTCCTGTTTCCGCGCTCAAGTCCGAACCGGCAACGCCGGCCGGCCCGGCTGCTTCCCAGCCGCCCACAGCACCGCGGCCGCCCTCGCAAGCCACTGTGCAAAAGGTGTCGCCTCCGCCCCCGCCGCCGGGGCCGATTGCTCCCGCTCGCCCGCGCGTCATGATTGTCGAAGACGACGAGGATCTGTGCAGCATGTTATCGTTGGTTCTTCGCGAGGATTTCGAAGTGACCATAGCGCGCGACGGCCTGAGCGCCGTCGAGCGGATCATCAACTACCAGCCGGATTTTATCATCCTCGATGCAATGCTGCCCAAGATGAGCGGCTATCAATTGTGCGCCTCGTTGCGGCAAAATCAAAGCTATCGTAATACACCCATCCTATTTATTTCGGCCAAATGTTCTCCGCGCGACATCGAATACTGCAAGAGGTTGGGGGCCAACGATTTCTTTGCCAAACCTTTTGATCTGCAAATGCTCCGGCAGCGCCTGCTGCAATACGCCTTGGCGCCCGGGTTTGTCCCGCGTCCCAAGAAAATGTCTCTCGAAGAGATCATCTTGCGCGAAGGCAGCGGCGTGGAACGCCCTGCAGACGCCGACCATCTGCCGCGCGTTACCCGCAAACAGCCGGACCCGCGCGATTTTATCGGCTAGATGCCGCATGAACAAGATTCTACAGTCCGGCAGGGATAGCACCTTTCGATCATACGCAGGTTGGGGGAGGCGAGTTTCAGCAACCAGCATCGCGTGCGCGGCGCTATGGCTGGGAAACCTGATAATGCCCGTTGTTTGGGCCGCCGCGACCTCGGAATTCTGCCTTCGCCTCAGCGACGGCACCACCGTCCCGCTTTGTTGGCTCCGGGACGAGATGGTCGTGGAAACCAGCGGCCTCCCAATGCGGGAATTTCCGGCAAGCCGCCTGCCCCCCCAACTTCAGTCCCTGCCGCCTCCGATCCTTCAGGCGGCTTCCCGCGACGGCCGGCGATTTGTGGCACACTGGCCGCAGGCGCTCGAGCGCGCGCAGTGGCTTGCTTTGGCCGAAGCGTGGCAGGCCGAGGGGAGTGTGCGCGGCATCCATCCGGTGCTTCTCCATCCGCCCTCGGGCTTGCGCGCCATATTGAACGACGAACTGATGGCTTGCTTGCGCGATGAAAATGCTCTCGGGCATTTATTGCACACGCTCGATGGCTTCCAGCCCGCATGGGTCGAACACGCTTCTGGGGACAGGCGCATTGTGCGGCTGCGCCTTGAGCGGGGCGGTCCCTTTGCCGCAATGGATGCGGCCGTGTGGGCCTCTCGATCGGGATGGGTTCTATGGGCCGAGCCGAATTTCGAGGTCGAGGTCCGGCGCTCATTCCTTCCCAACGATCCGGATTTTGGCCTGCTATGGCATCTCCACAACACCGGCCAGTCGGGCGGCCGTCCCGACGCCGACATTGACGCTGTCGAAGCCTGGGATACCACCCTGGGCTCGCCGGCCATAGCCATTGCCATTATTGACGACGGACTGCATCTCGATCATCCGGACTTGCGCAACAATATTTGGAACAATCCGCGGGAGATTGCCGGCAACGGCCTCGATGACGACCTCAACGGCTATGTGGACGACGTCACGGGGTGGGACTTTTACGCAAATGACAACAATCCCCGACCCGACAGCCTGTCGGACTATCACGCCACGCCATGCGCAGGCATGGCCGCCGCCGAAGCCAACAATGCCGAAGGCGTCGCTGGTGTGGCGCCCCGCTGCAAAATCCTTCCCTGCCGCGTCCTCGGCGAAACGAATCCGACACTCAGCCGGTTGTCCGAGGCTATCCGCTATGCCGGCGCCCATGCCCACGTGCTTTCGATGAGCTGGAGCACGCTGCCCAACGACACGATCAGCGCGGCCATCCAATACGCCGCCACAACAGGCCGCGGCGGTCTAGGCTGCGTGATCTGCGCGGCTGTCGGAAACAGCGGAACCACCACCACGATCGGTTTCCCCGCCAGCCATTCCCTGGTGCTGGGAATCGGAGCCAGCACCAACCAGGACGTTCGCGCCGGCTACAGCAATTACACAACGGGATATGGTGTCTTTTTGCTGGCCCCCAGCGGCGATTCGGGCTTTGTCAACCCGGTCTATACCGCCAGTTCACTGGGCGGATATACCTGGTTTTCCGGAACTTCAGCGGCCACGCCGCAGGCGGCCGGAGCTGCTGCTCTGGTCTTGTCGGTCGCGCCCGCTCTTATGCGCACACAGGTGGCCGAAGCGTTGAAGCAATCAGCGGACAAAATTAACCCTGCTGGTGCCAACTATGACTCCACCGGCTACAGCAACGCTTATGGGTACGGGCGGGTGAACGTCCATCGTGCATTGATTGCCGTGCTGCCGGATTTGGCGCCGCTGGCATTCGACTTTCGGCCTGAGTCGGTCGGGCGCAGTGGAACGCTTGTTTTTTCCGGGACCGTCCAAAATCTGGGCGGCGTCCCATCGGCTCCATGCTGGCTGGAATTCTGGCTCTCCAACAAAGCCTCCTTCGCTTCGCTCGATATTCTAGCCTGTAACTCGGTTCTGATATCAACACTCCCGCCGGGCGGCGAGTTTCAACTCGGCTCGGTTGACGGGCGTTTGTTGGCCAGCGTCCCCGATGGGCTTTATCGCGTTGGCGTTGTGGTGGACCGCCTCGACCAACAGCGCGAGGTCAGCGAGTCGAACAATCGCGCCTATCGCACCGACCGCCTGCTTCAGGTGGGCGAGGGTTCCACACAGGCGGATTTGACGGTCGAAAACTTTGACTTCCAACCCCTGGCGGTGGTGGCACGCGACCGCATCGCACTGAGCGGTCAGATTGTCAATCGCGGCGTACAGATGAGCCGCAGCGTTTGGGTCGAATTCTGGGCGTCCCGCAGTTCAACAGGCGCCACGCTGGATTATTTCGTGTGCGCGTCGGCGCGGGTGGGCCCGCTCGGACCGGGCGAGTCGTTTGATCTCGCCGGTCTGACGCGAACGGTACATACGCCAGCCGACGGTCTGCCCAGTGGCCGCTATCGGGTCGGCGTGTTTATTGATCGCATCGCCGAGCAGGCCGAAACCAACGAGGGCAACAATCGCATTTTCCGGCTGGACAAATGGCTGGCGGTCGGCGCCGCCGGCGCGCGGGCGTGGGAACTCTATCGGTAGACGCCGCCGGAGCCGAGATCCGCCGACCGTTGCGTCGCTTACGCAGCGCGTTCGAGCGAGCGAGGGTCGCGCTTCTCTTTTGTGCGGAGACTCTGCAGCCGGGAATCGGACCGCGCCGCGGCCTTCTGTATGTTCAGAAGCAGCCGTAACTGCCGAAAGACTTTGCCGGCAAAGAAAAATTGATACGACGTACGGCGCGGGGAAACCAGCGATTGCAAGGCATGAAAGACTATCTCGATGCTTCGGCGTCTTTGCGCACGCTCGGTGGCATACGGCACGTGACGTGCAAAACCCACAATCGCCGTCAGGCGTCCGACCGCCGACATTGCAAACAGCACGTGGAAGTGAACCACTTCGTAGCTGCCGATATGAAAGAGCGTTTGCGGCAGAAGCGTGCTCGCCGCCCCGCCCAGAAGCGTTGCGGCCAGATAGGTCAGTCCCGAAACGGAATTCAGCACTCCCAAAGCATACTGCCGTTCAGGGGAGCCGGTCATCAGTTGCGGCCAATTGAACGCCGCGAGATTGTAGCCCGACCACGCAAATCCGGCCAGCACGGCAGCCGCCCACACCGGCCACAGCATGTCGGGCCGCGCCAAAAACCATACCCATACATGCAGCGAAACAATCAGACCGGTGGCCATCAGCACCGCTTTGGAGCCCGCACGGTCGAGCGCCCGGCCCCACGCCCGCACGCTGACCACGGCAACCAGCGCACTCAGCAGGGCTTGCACTCCCATTTGCGCGGGTGACATTTTCAGAACCCGCACCATGTGCACGGCAAAAAAGGCCTCGGCCAACCCCACTGAAAACTGCCACACCACGCTGTATTGGAGATACCGCGTGAACGGCTCATTGCTCATCAGCTGAATCCATATCCGACGGTGCGACAAGCCAGGCATTGCCGCCAGCGGCGGCTCGTATTGGTGCGACAGCACGCAGGCCGACACAATCGCCGCGACACTGGCGATGCCGAAGCAAAGCACATAGCCGATTCGCCGGTCGCCAAACCAGTCGCCGAGGCTCAGCGCCTGCGCCCCCAGAAAAACCGACACCATCGCGGCGATCCACAGATAGACATTGCGGCGGCCATAAAACGCCCCGCGGATCCCGACCGGCACCAAGTCCGCCATCCAACCCACCCATGCGTTGCCCGCCACCACCAAAGCAATGTTCGACAGCAGCAGCGTCGCCACCAGCAGAACCTGGCGCAGGCCCGGCCCCAGCGGCAGGAACACATACGCAATCAGAAATGCCCATGCCAGACGGCTGGCAAGGCTGAACCAGACCACCACCGGCCGCCGCCCGTTCAGATGCCGAACGAACCATGGCGACAGAATAAATGCAATCTGGCTGAGGTAGGGAAGCGCCTGGACGAGACCGCAGATAAAATTCGACCCGCCAAGGTCTATGATGTAGTTCGTCAGCACCACGCCCTGATAGGTGCCGAGAAACATCCCTTGCGTCAGCGCCATGTGGATGACGGCAAAGGTCGCTTCGATGTTCGAGAAGCGTAGCGCGCGGCGAAGTTCATTCCCCCCGGCCGTGCGACCGACCGGGGGGCGGGCTAGACAAGATGGGTCGTCGTTGGACATTCGAATCGAATTACAAACTGCTGCCGAAACAGACCTTACGCAAAGCTGCACAAATTGGCGCGGCCTGAGCTTTTCGCGCGATCAAAACATCCTTCGCCTATCTTGACGTTTTGCCAATTGCAAGACCTTTTTACCCCTGCGAGGTGAGAAACCGCGCGGAGTTATGAAATACCACTACTTCTGGCATTGCCATTATGCCCATGGAATGCGATGTAACCGCGCGACTTTGTTTCAGGAATCACGGGCGAGATAACCAGACTAGGCTTTTTGCCCGTCGCTCGTGGAACGAATCTCGGTGCTTGACCTGCAGCCTCGCTCTTCGCTTTCAATACTTTTGTCCGAGGATACTTTGGCATTAAATCTGAATCTTTGAATGCGCCTGTCCAGCGGAGAAAGACCATCATGACCGGCAAGACGATTTTTCAGGCATTGTGGATCTACAGCCTCGCGTCAGCGGTATTTGCGCAAGACCCGCGCGAGCGTGAGTATTTCACTCCGGCATTGCCCCCAACGCATAAAGAGGACAAGCCAAAGGTTTCCGGTTGGGCGGCCTCGCGCGTCGAGGAGAAACTCGATCGCGGCGTGGCGGCCGTGCCTATGGCCGGCGGCGTATATATCGGCTGGCGGCTTCTGAAAAGCGATCCTGCGGATGTGGCGTTCAATGTTTATCGCGCAGCCGGCGGCGAGAGCGTGAGGTTAAACAAGGAGCCGGTGAAGAAAACCACGGATTTTGTGGACGGGGACGCGGGCCGGCTAGCGCCACCGGGCGCGGAATATGTCTATTGGGTACGGCCGGTCATTTCGGGCAGAGAAGGAGACGCTTCGGAGAAAGCGCGCGTGAAAATCGGCGATGCAGCTTCGTCCGGTGCAGCGCCTTATGCTGCCATCAAGTTTCAAGGCGATTATTCTGTGCAGCGCATGGCTGTGGCCGATTTGAACGGCGACGGCGCCTATGATTTTGTTATCAAGCAACCGTCGCAGGGGATTGATCCGGCGGGACGGCCCAACACCACGGGGCTGACGTATAAACTGGAGGCGTATCTGCATGACGGAACGTTCCTTTGGCGCAAGGATTTGGGACCGGGGATCGAGCCGGGCATCTGGTATTCGCCGTTTGTGGTCTATGATTTTGACGGCGACAGCAAGGCTGAGGTTGCTGTCAAGACCGGTCCTGAAGACGTACGCGATCGCGACGGCCGCGTCCGCTCCGGCCCCGAATGGTGTTCGATTCTCGACGGTATGACGGGACGCGAGATTGCGCGCGCCGACTGGCCGCCGCGCGACCCCCGGTTCGGCGACTACAACCGCACCAACCGCAATCAGATGGGCATCGCATATCTCGACGGCAAAACGCCTTGTTTGCTTGTGGCGCGCGGCACTTACAAGCTCATGGTTGTGGACGCTTATCAGTATCACGGCCGGAAACTCGAACGGCTGTGGCATTGGGAAGGCGACGACGAAATGCCGGTCATTCGCAGTCAGGGCGCCCACAGCATGCACGCGGCCGATGTGGACGGCGACGGGCGCGACGAGGTGGTCCTCGGCTCCGCGGTGCTCGATGACAACGGCGTCTGTCTGTGGTCAGCTGGCTTGGGCCATCCCGACAAGTGTTATGTGACCGACGTGGATCCGAGCCGGCCGGGAATGGAGATTTTTTACGCGATC
>JADFCW010000049.1 GCA_017161705.1 Candidatus Sumerlaeota bacterium
ACCCTGGCGCGACGACGGCAAGGGCGTGTGTTTGGTGGATGCGCGGAGCGGCGAGATGATCTGGACTCTGGGCAAGCCCACGCGCCATGTCGGCGACGGCATGGTGGCCGACATTCTGCCGGACAGTCCGGGCCTCGAATGCTTTGCGGCCGAAGACCCCAAGGGCGGATCGAGCGAAAAGTACTTGCTGTCCGCCCGCGGGCAACTGCTCGGGACCGGCGATGCGGTGCCAGGGTGTGAGAACTGGATCTTTTGGGACGAAGATTTGCTGCGCGAGACAATTGTGGGCGCGCGATTCCGCGGAGGATTCGGACGGGGTGGTCTTGCCCCCGGAGCACCAGGGCCGGGCCCTGGCGGGGGAGACCGCGGCCGCGGCTCTTTGTCCATTGTAAAATATAAAGGCGGAACGCTGGCCGGCGGGATCGCTGGTCGAGTCGCATTTATTGCCGATATTGTCGGCGACTGGCGCGAGGAACTGATCACCGTCCTGCCCGGCGAATTGCGCATATATACGACAACCATCCCCGCACGCGACCGGCGAGTCTGTCTGATGCAGGATCCCGTATATCGTGCGGACGTCTGCCATCGCTCGATGGGTTACGAACAATCGCCGGTTCCGGGATATTATCTTGGCGTCGAGGCGGAAAAAGAATGAGTTGTTATTGCACTCTTTGGTTTACACTCTTTCATATAGACCTCTAGCCATTTTGTGAAGATCTTTTTAGTTATGGCCAAGAGCCGCGTTCGGCGCGCAGAAACTGGTCGGCAAAAAGCGGCAGCATGGCTGCCACAGTCCACAGCGAAAGCATTCCGCTTTGCAGAACTTTTGGAGTGCGGCAGCCATGCTGCCGCTTTGCAGTATCGGCTCATCGCAAGACGAAGTCTTGCTCTCTCTCTTTTACGGCCGCCTGAAACCCTTTCATCTCGAGATGTAACCATCTAGCGAAGATCTTTTTAGTTATGGCCAGGAGTCGCGTTAGCGTTTATCCGGATCGGACTGAACGTATCGAAGCAGGGCGTTCTTTTTGTTTTTGAGCATGGATTTGCCGCGTTCGCTCCCGGGTGATGCTTGCAAGCCCAAACCGGCTCCGCCCGTCAGGGTTTGTTTTGGACCGACTGGGTTTCGGCGAGAAGTTTCTGAATCTGTTTCAGGGGGCCTTCGGCGCCGAGGCGCTTGAGGGCGCGAAGGTCGGCCTGCGCGAGCGCAAACTCGCCGGCGGCGATATACAAAACGGCGCGGTTGGCGTGCGCCTCGATGTGATCAGGATTGATGGCGAGCGCGCGCGAGTATTCTTCGAGCGCGCGCGCGAGATCGCCGGCCTGCCCATAGATCAGCCCGCGGTTGTTGAACGCCTCTGCGAGAAGCGGATTGATTTCGAGGGCCTTCGAATAGTCGGCCAGAGCAGCTTCATTGTCGCCCTTGTCGGCATAAGCGTTGCCACGGTTGACATAGGCCTGGGCGTCGTTGGGGCGCAGTTCAATGGCACGGGTGAAATCGGCAATGGCGCGGTCCAGATCGCCCTTGCCGAGGTAGGCGTTGCCGCGGTTCAGATAGGCGTCGGCATAGTTGGGCAGGAGTTCCAGCGCCTTGTTGCAGTCGGCGATTTCGAGGTCCCACTCGCCGAGGTTTTCATAAGCGGAGGCGCGGCTGAGATAGGCGCCGGCGCTGTCCGGCCGCTTGCGGATTGTGTCATCCCAGATCGCCAGAGGCGACCGATAATCGTGGTTGCGAAACAGCGTCAGCATACCCAGCACAAGAGACAAGGGGGCAGTGGCGGAGATCGCCCACGCCCGCCCGCGGCGTCGGCGCACCGTCTCGGGCAGAGGCGCTCGGCGCAACAGTCGCCGGCCCATTGCGGCGGCCGTAAACACCACTAACGTTACGACAGCCGCAAGCGGCAGATACATGCGTTTTTCGGCAACGGTCTGCGTCACCAGCGGCACAATGGATGAACTGGGGGCCAGGACAACAAAAAACCAGGTGCCCAGAAAGCCCACCCAGGGCCAGCGGAAATAGGCAGCAAGCGTTCCGCCGGCCAACGCGGCTACGACCACGGCGTAAGGAACGATCTCACCGGGCGTGCGGGCGATCCATGCGCCATAGTTCAGAACAAATCCGGCGGGCCAAAAGGTCAGGCGCAAATAACGGCAAATCGCCCAGAATTGCGTGCGGGCGTATTCCCACCAGGTCATGCCGAAGCCAAAGCCGGCCGCGCCGCCGCGGGCCCCCGACGCCCGCGCCAGCAGCAGCCATGTGGCCGCCAGGCCGGCATACAAACCCCATCGCCGCCGGAATACATCCTTCCACGAGTCTGCGACAAACACGCGGTCATACAAAAGCATCATGACGGGCGCGGTGACCATGGCCTCCTTGCTCCCCATGCCGGCCAGACACGACGCGATCGCCGCGGCATACCATTGCCACCGCCGCCGGCGATCTTCGCTGCCGTGTCCGCGAATGCAAAAGTAGAGGGTCAGAAGGTAGAACATCGAGAACAGCGACTCGGTGCGCTGGATGATATACGTAACGGCCTCGGTGTTGAGCGGATGCAGCGCCCACAGGAGCGCTACCGGCACAGCGTAGGCGAGGGCATGGGGACCGAAGCGGTCGGCAAATTTGGGCAGCAGAAGCGTCCGGCGAATGATGCCGAGAAGGGCGAGAGCGGAAACAATGTGGATAGCCAGGTTGAAAAGGTGGTAACCGGTCGGCCGTAAGCCGTCCAACGCATAGTTGATGGCCAGAGTGAGATTGACAACCGGGCGGTTCTGGACGGCGACGCCTTCTCCGGGAGGCGAAAAAACAAGGTCGAGGCGGCTGAGGCGGCGGATGGTCGGATTGTAGGAAATGGAATGCAAGTCATCGAAGATGAACTGCCCCGACAGACTGTTGCTGTAGGCAATGCAAATGGCCACGGCGACGAGTGCGGCGGCCGCGAAAGGTTGATACGGGCTCGGGACCGATGATCGGGGTTTGGGTGCGCTCGGCGGCTGCAATGCCGGGCCGCCGGCCCTTTTTGTCTTTTGTGCTTGTTTTCGGCGTTTGCTCATCCATAATAATCCGATATAGGCATCAGGCGCGTGGCCTCGAAACGATATAAAGGATAAGAAAACGCAGGATACGCAAGCGACAATTTCGTGCAAGCGTGACCGCGGTTTTTTCTTTTCAGGAATGGGGAAAAGCATTTTGACGAGGACGCTGGCGCTCCGTCCGAAAACTTCTGGGTCGAGGTGAAACCCAACCCGCCGGGAAGCGAAGCCTCCACGGGGTCCCAAACCAAATCGGGATATGGGAACCCGACACGCCGCCATGACAGGAAGCATACATCATGACCGACAGCACGCACCACCATGACCCGCAACATTCGCCCGCCATCCCCGGTACGCGTTGCTCAGCCATCTGGATTGCGGCTGTCTATGGCCTGTTCTTTCTCTCCGGCACGACCAGCCTGATTTACGAGGTTCTGTGGGTGCGGAAATTTGGGCTGGTTTTCGGTGTCACGACTTATGCCGTGAGCACGGTGCTGGCCGCATTTTTCGCCGGATTGGCCGTGGGCAGCTTTTTTGCCGGACGGATCATTGACCGCACATCCGCCCATCCGCTCCGCGTCTATGGGGCATTGGAAGCTGTGATCGGCCTATATGCGCTGATGCTGCCGCATTTTCTGAACTGGGTCGAAACTCTCTACCCGATGGTCTATGAAGGCCTATCGGAAAGTTTCGGCCTGTTCACCTTGTTTCGGTTTACTGTATGCTTCGGGCTTTTAGCCGTGCCCACCACGCTGATGGGTGCGACGTTGCCCGTTCTGAGCAAACTGCTTGTTTCGCGCGAAGCGCGGCTGGGCGTCAACGTCGGCCGGTTGTATGCGGCCAACACCTTTGGAGCGGTTGCAGGGACGGCGGGCGCCGGTTTCTTTTTGCTGCCGACGTTTGGCGTGCCGGAAACCACATGGATTACGGCGTGCGGAAATTTCGCCCTAGCCGCGGGGGCAGTGTTGCTCAGCCGCGCGAGGGCGTTTCGCATCGCCGCAGAGCAAACAATCCCTCTCCAGTCCGACAAGTCCGATCTGTCCGACAAGTCCAACCTGTCTGCCCCGTCCGACAAGTCCGAGGCGTCCGACTCCACCGGCCGGTCCCTCGCATTGTTTCTCGCATGCATTTCCGGGCTGACGATTCTCGCGCTCGAAGTGGTCTGGACGCGCAGTCTGATTCTCATTCTCGGTTCGACGACTTACGCATTTTCCATCATGCTGACCGCAGTGTTGGTAGGGATTGCGGTGGGCAGCGCTGTGTGTGCGCATTTGGCGGACCGCGTTCGGCACCGCGCGGTGTGGGCGGGCGCGCTGTTGTTTCTGGGCGGCGCCTGCGCGGTGTTCGGGCCTGCGGTAATGAATCGGCTTCCCTTTGTTTTTCTGCGGCTTTCCGACTGGGCGGCGGGACGATGGCCGCTGATTCTAACCGCCCAATTCGTGGTTTGTTTCCTTCTGGTGTTCATTCCGACTTTTTTTTCGGGGGGCAGTTTTCCGCTTCTGGTGCGGCTGCATTCGCAGGGCGAATCGCGCGTGGGTCGAACGGTCGCCGACGTCTATGCCATGAACACCATCGGCGGGATTGTCGGATCGCTTCTGGGCGGGTTTGTGCTTGTCCGCTATGTAGGATTGCAGCCGGCGCTGACGATCGCCGCCCTGACGCTCATGGCGTTAGGGGGCGTGTCGGCTGTGGCCCTGGCGGGGGGCCGAGGCAGGATTGCGCGAACGGGTCTTGCCGCTGCAATGCTGGCGTTGGTTGTCGTTCTCGGCGTGTTTCATCCGCGCTTCGACACGAAATTGCTTTTCGGCGGATGGGGTCCGTTTGCCGGAGGCTACCACACCGGGCACACCGCCGGCAGCACGGTGGATGTGACTGACCGCCACATGTCGCGCCTGCTTTACCACAAGGAAGGCGTCTCCGCCTCGGTGGATGCCATCGAGACGGCCTGGGGCGATCGAATTCTTTCGATCAATGCACAGCCGGTGGCGACAACCTACCTTTGGGATTTGCGCCTGCTGAAGATGATCGGACATCTGCCGGTCCTGCTTCACGACAATCCGCGGGACGCACTGGTCATCGGCATGGGCGCGGGGGTGGCGGCCGGCGTGATGGCCGGCTATGGCTCGCTGAGCGAGGTGACGGTGGTCGAGCTGTCGGAAGAAGTGCCGGGCGGAGCCGCGCAATTTGCAGACTGGAATTTTGATGTGCTAAACAACCCGAAACTGCGCATTGTCATCAACGACGGCGCCAACTACGTCAAGGCCGTCCGCAAGCAGTTCGATCTGATCGGCTCCGATCCGATCCATCCATTTTTGCTGGGCAATGGCACGCTCTATTCGGTCGAGCACTGGCGGGCCTGCCGCGACCGGTTGCGCGACGGCGGCGTGCTGGTGCAGTGGCTGCCAATGTATCAACTGTCGGCGGATGATTTTGCCACGGTGATCCGAACCTTCGCCGAGGCTTTCCCCAACGCGACCGTTTGGTATTCGGGCATTGATGTAATCCTGATTGGTATTAAGGGTGAGCGCCGGATAGACCTCGAACGGATGGCTGATCACATGCGGGATGCGGCAATGAGGGCAGACCTCGCCAGTCTGGGTGCCGCCGAACCGCCGGATGTTCTGGGTTGGCTGGTGGGCGGGCCGCAGCAGATCGAGACGATGGCCGTCCGGGGAGCGGTGAACCGCCTGGACTATCCGGTACTCGAGTTTTCGGCGCCGAAGGCGATTCTTCTTCGCGGGGTTTCGGCCACTATTCCGTTGTTGATCGAGACGGTGAATCGAACCTCCGACACAGAGTTTTGCCGTTTGATCGAAACGCTGGTCAAGGGGCCGCAGCCGCGGGCGATGCTCGACGCGGCAGTTGCGGCGCGACGGGCGCAATATTGGGTCATGCGCGGCGTGCGGGCCTCGCACGACAGTGCGCGCCAGTATCTGTTTTGCGCGGAGATGGCCCATTCGCTGCGCCCGGAAGATGCTTTTTTGCGACAGACGCTGGCCGATGCGCAGGTGTCTCTGGCCGGCCGGCTGTGGAGCGATTGTTGGGTGGAAGACGCCTATCGCCTGTATTGTGCGGCCTTCGTCAACGACCCGACGCGCGCCGATGCCATCACTGGCGCAGTCTGGACAGCGTGGGAAAACGGCGACGTGAATGCCGCCGATGCGCTGATGTCGCTGGCCTCCGCCCGACACGGACACACCTTTCAGGTGCAGGTGCTGAAGGGGCTTCTGGCGTTCGAGCGCAAAGACTGGCCCAACGCCCGTCGCGCATTTCAAAAGGCAAGGGTCCATGGCCAACAGTCGCCGCTTCTGCTGACCGGTCTGGGTATCCTATCGCTGGCGGAAAACCGGCACGACTCGGCATACTCGTATTTCGACAAGGCGCTGGCTATCTCCACCAGGTCCGTCTATACGTTGCGCGACATAACGGAATTGTGCCGCAAGCATGGGTTTGACGAGACGGCCCGGCGCTACGCTCCGCAGCTGGTTGCGGCGGCCGATGCGGCCATTTCAGAAAGCCCGGAATCTCCGGCGTTTTACTACATGCGGGCACTGGGCAAGCGGGTGTTGGGCAATGCGGAAGACGCCGAAGCCGATGAAATGACAGCAGCCTTTCTTCGCGAACTATGGTGAGAGGCTCGATGGATTCCTGCTTGACGGCGGCGCCAACGGCATTATCCGATTAGCGGCGCAGGACAGGCGGGGTCTGTTGTTCAACCGTTGGCATCTATGCAAAAAACAGAGAACCAGAGATTTACAGCAATTCACACGGATAGCGCAGGCAACGTTAGGCTCGGTGAAATGTGCGGATGGTCGTAAAGCCGCCCGCTGCCCCTATCCGTCAATAGAGTATTTTTGCCCTCGTCGGAACGCATGAGCAAAAAACCTACCCACGAGCAAAGAATTATCGCCGAGTTTCATCGGGAGCAGAATGTCAGCTACATAGATCCCGCTCTGCCGCGGCCTCCGCTGCGGCTGGCCATACAACACTATGTTGCTTCCGCCCTGATTTACGGCGCCATAGTCCTCTTTTTCACTTTCAATCCATGGTTCAGCAATCTGCTGCAACTGCGTCTATTCGACATTCCCGCGCTTCATTTTTACTATTGGGCCTATGGCGCGTATCTGGCGATTGCGCCCGCGATCTTTCTTCTAGGGCGGCCGCGTTCGCTCTGGGTCTCGAAAAACCTTCTGATCGTCGGCTATCTGCGCCGGCTCTTGCGCTGGGCCGGCCGCAGCACAGACCAAAGCGCGGGGCAAGACGCAACGCAGCCCTGGCGCCCAACCTATCAGGAAAAACACGCCCTGATGTTCCTCCTGATCAAGATCATCTATGGTCCACTGATGTTCAACAGCGCCCTCCAGGCCTATTTCCCCATACCCCAGCTTGTCCAGCAACTGCGCGCCAATACCACGCTGATCAATGTCTTGGACAAGGGCTACCTGCTGCTGTTCTACGGCATCTTTGTGGTGGACTCCCTCCTGTTCATGCTGAGCTACCATTCCGAAGCGGGGTGGCTGGGAAACAAGTTGCGCTTTGCCGAAACCAATCCCCTCCACATTCTGGTTTGCATCGCCTGCTATTCGCCGTTCAACTACGCCACCGGCGCTCTGCTGGGGCCGTCCATGCACGATCCGGCGATTCTATATCGCGGCGATCTCTACCACCCGATGACATGGGTCTTGCGCGGCCTCGGGGCTTTATTTCTCTTGATGCTGATTTCGACTACGCTTTCCCTGTTCACCAAATGCAGCAATCTGACCAATCGCGGAATTGTGGACTGGGGCGCCTATGCGATTGTGCGTCATCCCGGCTATCTGGCCAAGAACCTGTTTTGGGTGGTCACGATCATCCCGGCATTTGTGCCCAATACGCTGGACGTGCGATTCACATGGACCGGCCACCTTCTGCATTGTCTTGCGCTGGTATGGGGGATTGTCGGCTGGGGGACGCTCTACTATCTGCGCGCCATCACCGAGGAGCGGTTTTTGATGCGCGATCCAGACTATGTCGCGTATTGCCGTAAGGTGAAATACCGCTTCATTCCGGGAGTGTTGTGAGAGCCTGCGTAATAGATAGCCTGCCCGATAGTTTTTTCTCTTCCCTGTAAATGAAAGGTATCACGCCATTTTGGGACAGTCGGCTTCCACGCCGACCTCATCGCCGGGGCAGAATGTGGGAACGTTTTTGAGGAAAACAGCAGGGCCACGCCGTCAAGCCATCACGATTTTCTTGCGGCCCAATTTGACAGCCCGGGTGGCATTGCGGGTGTCCACGACGAGCCGGGCGTGACGGACGACTTCACGATAATCCACGGCATCATGATCGGTCAAAATCAACACCGCGTCTGCGGCGCGCAAGGCCGCCGGCGTCAGCCGCTTGAGCGATTGCGCGGGCAACTCGCCCTTGCGTTCGCTGCGGAAGAACGGCACATGCGGGTCGTAGTAACGAATCGTCGCCCCGCGCTCCTTGAGCAGGTGGATCACCTTGAGCGCAGGCGATTCGCGAATGTCGTCCACGTTCTTCTTGTACGCCACACCCAACACCAGCACGTTCGCCCCTTTGATCGCGCGTCCGCGATGGCCCAGCGCCTCGACCGTCCGCTCGACCACTTCGTAGGGCATGCGGGTGTTGATCTCGCCAGCCAGTTCGATGAACCGCGTCGTGAAATCGAATTCGCGGGCCTTCCATGACAGATAGAACGGATCAATAGGAATGCAGTGGCCGCCCAGACCCGGGCCGGGATAAAAAGGCTGAAAGCCGAACGGCTTGGTGGCCGCCGCCTCGATCACTTCCCAGAGATTGATGTTCATGCGCTGTGTGAGAAGCTTGAGCTCGTTCACGAGCGCGATGTTCACACACCGATAGATGTTTTCGAGCAGCTTGGTCATTTCCGCCGCGCGGCAGGAGCTCACCGGCACCAATTGCTGGAACAACGCCCCGTAGTAAGCCAAAGTCAGTGTGCGGCAGGCCGGCGTCACGGCGCCGACTACCTTCGGGATGTTGGCCGCGCTATATTTGGGATTGCCCGGATCCTCGCGTTCGGGCGAAAAGGCCAGAAAAATATCCCGTCCCACCTTGAGACCGCCGCTCTCTACGATCGGCTGCAACACCTCTTCGGTTGTTCCCGGATACGTGGTGCTTTCGAGAATGATCAGCTGGCCGGGTCTCAGATGGGGAGCCACAGCGGTCATGGTGGACTTGATGGCCGTCAGGTCGGGCATCATGTTGCGGTCGAGCGGCGTGGGCAGACAGATGCTGAGGGCGTCGGCCTCCCCCGCGCGCGAGAAATCGGTGGTGGCGTCAAAACGGCCCGTGTCAACCATTTCGCGAATGACTGCATCGGGAAAGTGCTCGATGTAACTGCGGCCGGCTTTGAGCTTCGCAACTTTTTGGGAATCAATGTCCAACCCCAGACTGCGAAAGCCTTTGCGCGTGATCAGCAGAATAAGAGGCAGGCCGACGTAGCCGAGGCCAATGACCCCGCCGACAGCGGAATGATTCTGAATTTTTTCCAGCAGGTCGCGCGCGGCCGCCGGCAGCGATGATTGTGACAAAGCACGTTTCGAGGCCATCACTCGGGTTCCTTTCCCCTACGGTTTTGAACCACATAAGCCAATTTGATTTGTCAAACGGCGCCGATTGGATGCCGCAGGCGGCCCGGAACTGTCAACAGTTTTGCTGCGGTGTACGCCCCGGCGCGAGAATCGGCGATACCTGCGAAACGTATTTTTGCTTGAGATTGAAGAGCGCGCCGGCATACGGTCGCATCGCGCCGGAATTCAGGTCCTCTACAAAACAGCGGCATCAATTTTGGCCAAAAACGTTTCGCGCAAGGCGTTGCGGCGACCGATGATTCTATTGTCTGACCGTTCACAGCGGAGGCTCTTATACACATGGTGCAGCAAATCGGGTTCGACAATCAACTCTACCTGGAACAGCAGAGCGCAGCCATCCTCGAGCGGGTCAAGGGGTTCGGCAGCAAGCTGTATCTGGAATTCGGCGGCAAGCTCTTGTTCGACTACCACGCAGCGCGCGTGCTGCCGGGCTTTCATCCCAACGTGAAAATGCAGTTGCTCCAGAAGATCAAAGATCAGTCCGAGGTGCTGCTGTGCATTTATGCAGGAGACATCGAAAAGAAAAAAATCCGCGCCGATTTTGGCATCACTTACGATACCGACGCATTGAAGACTATTGATGAACTGCGGGAGCGGGGGATCACCGTCCGCGCCATTGTGATCACGCGGTTTGACAACCAGCCGGCGGCCGTCGCATTCAAGAACCGGCTGGAGCGCCGCGGCATTGCCGTATTCACCCACAAAGCCACGTTGGGCTATCCCACCGACGTAGACACCATTGTCAGCGAAAAAGGCTACGGTGCCAATGACTATATTCCCACCGAGCGTCCCATCGTGATCGTAACCGGCCCCGGCCCCGGCAGCGGCAAGCTGGCGACCTGTCTGTCGCAATTATATCACGAACACAAGCGCGGGGTGCAGGCCAACTACGCCAAGTTCGAGACGTTTCCCATCTGGAATCTGCCGCTCAAACATCCGGTGAATGTGGCCTACGAGGCCGCCACGGCCGAGCTGAAAGACGTCAACATGATAGACCATTTTCACCTGGAGGCCTACGGCGTTCCGGCGGTGAACTACAATCGCGACGTCGAGGCATTTCCGCTGCTGAAGCGGATCATCGAGCGGATCACGGGCCAGCCCTCATTTTACAAGTCGCCAACGGATATGGGCGTCAACCGCGCGGGGTTTGGGATCGTGGATGATGCAGTTTGCCGCGCCGCCGCCGGTCAGGAAATTATCCGGCGCTACTTCAATTATGCCTGCGAATACGTCATGGGACTGGTGAACAAGGATACGGTCGAGCGCATCGAGCTGCTGATGAAAGATCTGGGACTGACGGTTCATGACCGCCGCGTGGTCGGTGCCGCACACGAGGCCGCCCGCGAGGCGGAAGCAAAGGGAAAAGGCAGCGATGGCATTTACTGCGGCGCCGCGATCGAACTGCCCGACGGGCGGATTATCACCGGCAAAAACTCGCCTCTCATGCACGCCGCCGCCAGTCTCATTCTCAACACCGTCAAGACTCTGGCCAATATCCCCGACAACATTCATTTGCTGCCGCCGCTGGTGACCAAATCCCTCAGTCATTTCAAAAAATCTGTGCTGAAAGGCAAAATGACCAGTCTCGACCTCGAGGAGATGCTGATTGCTTTAAGCATCAGCGCCACGATGAATCCGGCCGCGGAAATGGCGATCGAAAAACTGAAAGAGCTGCACGGCTGCGACGTGCACCTGACGCATATCCCCACGCCGGGTGATGCCGCCGGCCTTCGGAAACTTGGCGTCAATGTCACAAGCGATCCGGAATTCGCATCGAGGTATCTGTATGTGAGCTGATGTTCTCTCCCGCCCCGGCGGTCAGGCATCTGCAAGGAACAGCCGACGCACGGAAGAATATTCGGCAAGAGGCCTCGAGGCAGGAACTACTCGAACCGCGGCCCGTTGCGCACGAGACGGCTGCGCAGTTCACGCCACCAGTTTTTGCAGAAATCGGCCGGTATATGACACCGGATGGTGGGCCAGCTGTTCGGGGGTGCCCTCGGCCACGATATAGCCGCCCGCGTCCCCGCCCTCCGGGCCCAGATCAATGATCCAGTCGGCGGTCTTGATTACTTCGAGGTTGTGCTCGATGACCACAACCGTCGAGCCGGCGTCCACGAGGCGGTTGAGAACGGCCAGTAGTTTCTTGATGTCATCGAAGTGAAGGCCCGTCGTCGGCTCGTCGAGAATGTAGAGGGTGCGGCCGGTGTTGCGCTTGCTGAGTTCGCGGGCGAGTTTGATGCGCTGCGCCTCGCCGCCGCTCAGGGTTGTCGCCTGCTGGCCGAGATGGATGTACCCCAAGCCGACATCCACGAGGGTTTGAAGTTTTTGGGCAATGGCGGGAATGTTGGCAAAGAAATCGAGCGCCTCTTCGGCGGGCAATTCGAGTACGTCGGCGATATTGCGTCCGCGATAGGTCACCTCCAGGGTCTCGCGATTGAATCGCTTGCCGCGGCAGGCTTCGCACTCCACATAGACGTCGGGCAAAAAGTGCATTTCGATCTTGATAACGCCGTCGCCTTCGCAGGCCTCGCAGCGGCCGCCCTTGACGTTGAACGAAAACCGTCCGGGTGAATAGCCGCGCACCCGTGCTTCGGGCAGCTGCGCGAACAGGTCGCGAATCGGGCCGAACAAGCCGGTGTAGGTCGCCGGATTCGATCGCGGCGTGCGGCCTATGGGCGACTGGTCCACGTTGATGACCTTGTCGAGATGCTCGACGCCCTCGATCCGCTTGTGGCGGCCGGGACGTGTCGAACTCCCGTAGAGTTTTTGCGCCAGTGCATTATACAAGATATCCTTGACCAGGGTGCTCTTGCCCGAGCCCGACACTCCCGTGATACACGTCATCAGGCCGAGCGGAATCGTCACGTCAATGTTTTTGAGGTTGTGCTCTTCAGCCCCGACCACCACGAGCGACTTGCCGGTTGGAGCGCGGCGTTTCGCCGGTACCTCGATCTTTTCCGCTCCTGCCAGATAGCGTCCGGTGATCGAGCGATCGGATTGCACAATGGCGCCGGGCGGACCGACGGCAACCACTTCGCCGCCAAGGCGCCCAGCCCCCGGGCCCAGGTCAATCACCCAATCCGCCTCGCGGATCGTGGCTTCATCGTGCTCGACCACGATGACCGTGTTGCCGAGGTCGCGCAGGGCTTTGAGTGTTTCCAGCAGGCGGTGATTATCGCGCGGATGAAGCCCGATGCTCGGTTCGTCGAGCACATAGAGCACACCGGTCAGTTGAGAGCCGATTTGCGTCGCCAGTCGAATGCGCTGGCCCTCGCCGCCGGCCAGGGTCGAGGAGCGGCGGTCGAGGGTCAGATAGCCCAGACCCACATTCTCCATGAAGCGCAGCCGGTCGAGGATCTCCTTGATGACCGCGCCGCCGACCTGGCGTTCGTAAGGGGTCCACTCGATGCTTTCGAGAAACTGGCGGGCCTGCGCGGCTGGCAGTGCGGTCAGCTGGGCCAGGTTCTTGCCGCGAATGGTTACGCTTAACGCCTCGCGCCGAAGGCGCCCGCCATTGCATTCGGGGCAAGGCGTATCGGCGAAATACGACAGGATCCATTCGCGCATCGTCACGGAGTCCGTTTCGCGCAGGCGGCGATGCAGATTGGGGATGACGCCCTCGAACGTGATGGTGCGCTCCCAGCGGCCGGCGGCGTTGGTTTCGCCGCGGACGCGAAACTTCTTGTCGCCGGCGCCATAAAGCAGGATCTGCTGGTGCTTTTTAGGCAGCCGTCCAAATGGTTTGCTCAGATCGATCCCAAAATGCCGCGCGACGGCGCGAACCATATACTGCATCCAGGGGATTTCGCCGCGCTTGACGGCCTCGCCGTTGAAAATGTTCGCCCATGGAGCGATTGCGCCTTCCTCGACGCTGAGCGCCGGATCCGGGACAATGAGGTGTTCGTCAATTTCAGGGAGCATCCCAAGGCCGTTGCACTTGGGACATGCGCCATAGGGGCTGTTGAACGAGAAGCTGCGCGGGGTCAGCTCGTCCAGAGAAATTTGGCAGTCAGGACAGGCGAATTGCTCGCTGAACATCTGGCGGCGCGAAACAGACCGGGATGAATTGGACGCGGCGGGGCGCGCCCCCTCGGAGGCTTCTTCAATTACCACGAGGCCGTCGGACTTGCGCAGCGCCATTTCGACCGAGTCGGTCAAGCGGCTGCGAATGGCCGGCCCGACAACGAGGCGGTCCACCACAATTTCGATGGTATGCTTCAGTTTCTTATTCAGCGTCGGCGGTTCGTCGAGCTCGATCATGCGGCCATCCACGCGGGCCCGGACAAAGCCGTCGCGAACCGCCTGATCCAACACCTGTTTATGCTCGCCCTTTCGACCGCGAACGACCGGCGCGAGCACGAGAATGCGTGTTCCGGCAGGCCACGTTTCGATCTGGTCCACGATCTGCTGGACGGTCTGGCGCGAAATGGCTTTCCCGCACTGCGGACAATGCGGCTGGCCCAAATTGGCGTACAGCACACGCAGATAGTCGTAAATCTCCGTTACCGTCCCGACGGTCGAGCGTGGATTGCGGCTGACCGATTTCTGCTCGATCGAAATTGCGGGCGAAAGGCCCGTGATTTGCTCGACGTGCGGCTTTTGCAACTGGTCGAGAAACTGTCGCGCATAAGACGACAGGCTCTCGACGTAGCGACGCTGCCCTTCGGCGTAGATCGTGTCGAAAGCCAGCGACGATTTGCCCGAGCCGCTGATACCGGTAATGACCGTCAGGGCGTTGCGCGGAATTTCGACATTGATGTTTTTGAGATTGTGCTCGGCGGCACCAACGACCGTAATGAAGCGCTGCGTTTCCGAGGGCATTCTGTTCCACGCTCCCTACGCTCGATCCAGCAAGAGGCTACTGCGCGCGCAGGGAAAAACAAAGGGTTTTTTGATGGCTTCAAGCCTTACTTCATCAGCAGCAAGCTTAGCGCCATGACCGCCATGCCGGAGATCAGGCCAAGCAGACTGTCGTGGCCCTTGCCGTAGGCTCGGCTGGTCGGCAGAAGCTCGTCCAGGCTGATATACACCATCACGCCGGCTACACCGCCGAACAGAACGCCGGTGATCTGCGGCGGGATGGCTCCGGCGGGGCTTCCGGCTACAAACCACAGCGCTCCGTAAGCGATTATGGCGCCGACCGGTTCGGCCAGGCCGCTAAGAACAGACCACGCGAAGGCGCGTGCCCGATTCCCTGTGGCGTAGAAGATCGGCACCGATACGCTGATGCCCTCGGGGATGTTGTGCAAAGCCACGGCTACCGCAATCGCTGCTCCCAGCGCGGGATCCTGCAGTGCCGAGAGAAAAGTGGCCAGGCCTTCCGGAAAATTATGAATGGCAATGGCCATGGCGGTAAACAGGCCCATGCGGAGAAGCCGCCGGTGGCGGTCGGTGTGGTCATGTACGTCAACAGGGACGGGCACGCGCGGCTCTTCGCCGGGACGCTCGAAATCGGGCATCGGAGCCGCCGGGTTGTGAAGGGGAGCGGTCTCGGCTTCGGAGTGTGTCTCGTGGGGATTTTCGGCGGCAGGGATCAGGTTGTCCACCAGGCCCATCAGCAGAATGCCGCCAAAAAAGGACGCCGCATTGACCCAGTGTCCCCAGTATTCGCCGTAGGTTGCGGTCAAAGCATGGGTGCCTTTATAAAAAATTTCCACAAAAGAGACGTACAGCATGACGCCGGCGGAAAAACCCGTCGCCACCGACAGGAATCGGTAGTTGGTTCGATTGGCCATGAACGCGATAGCGCTGCCGATCCCCGTGGCCATACCGGCAAAAACGGTTAGGCCGAGCGCTATCCAGACATCTTTCATTTCGTGTGCCCTTTCTTACCCTTTTCCGATCATATAGCGGGAAATGGATCCCGCCCTGGGGCCGAAGCCGCTCTCGATGTTGCCGAGATAATTCAAAGGGACCTCTCTGGTAATCCGTGTCTCAGAGTTTACTGATCCCTGCGTAGGCGGATTTGCCCTTTCCAAACTAAACACATAGGCAAACGAATCCGACTGGGCAGAGTCAAAGAAAAGTTGCGTTATTCGACCCGCTGGAGGGCAAAAATGGGAGACAAAAAAAGTGGTTTTAACCAAAAATTCTTCTTGAAATCCCAAAACAGAGAAAGTTTGAATATTTCCGAAATCCAAGCCAAGGGCCGAATCGATGCTAATTTTGACTCGCAAGGCGGGGGAAAGCATCACCATCGGTGATAACATTCGAGTTATCATCCTGGAGCTGAAGGGCAACCAAGTGCGCATTGGGATTGACGCCCCACGGTCCATTCCGGTTTATCGCGAAGAGCTCTTTCGTATGATTCATGCCCGTGAGGCTGCGGCCCGAGTGACTTGCGAATCCTCTGGGACGAATGTTGCCCCCTCGTAGTCCTGCTGTGGATAGACCGCCGATTCCGCCGGCAGACGCAGTTTTTTCTCCTGCATGAAATGAGTTGTTTTTCTCCAAACAATAGCTGAGAATTTTTTTACCTGCACCACAGGCAGGCCATAATTTTATTTCTGGGCATGTTTCATGGCGCGACAACCGCTTACGCAATTGCTGATCAAACCCGCCGGGGCCGACTGCAATCTTCACTGTCAGTACTGTTTTTACCTGGAAAAGAGCGCATTGTATCCCCAACGGCGCGTTCACCGCATGACCGACGAAGTGCTGTGCGAAATGGTGCGGCAGATGATGACCACCGGCCAGCCCCAGCTGGGTTTCAGCTGGCAAGGCGGCGAGCCCACGTTGATGGGGCTGGATTTCTTCAAGGCCGCCGTGCGCTATCAACAACAGTTCGGACGCTCGGGCCAGACCGTGGCCAATTCGCTGCAGACCAATGGCATCCTGATCAACGACGACTGGTGCGAGTTTCTGGCCGAATACAAGTTTCTTATCGGTCTTAGTCTCGACGGGCCGCCCGACATTCACAATCACTACCGGCGCACCAACAACGACAAGCCGTCGCATGAGTTCGCATTGCGCGCAGCCGACCTCATGCGTCGCCACGGCGTCGAGTTTAACATTCTCGCCGTGGTCAACGACTACAGCGCCCGGTTTCCAAAAGAGATTTATCAATACTTCCGCGAAAACGACATGCTGTATCTGCAGTTCATTCCGTGCGTCGAGCGCGACCCGAGAACCGGTGGCCCGGCGCCCTTCTCCGTTTCGCCCGAAGCCTTCGGCGATTTTCTCTGCGGCCTCTTCGATGAGTGGGTGAAAGACTTTCAGAACGGCTGGCCGGTTGTCTCGGAGCGCACGTTCGACAGCCTCATGCACACCTATCTGGGCCGGCCTGCACCCATGTGCATTTTCATGGAAACGTGCGGCGACTACGTCGTGGTCGAGCACAGCGGCGATGTCTATTCGTGCGACTTCTACGTCGAGCCGGCGCAGTATCTGGGCAATCTGCTCGAACGCGACCTGACGCTTCTGGCCGCCTCGCAAAAACAGAGTGAGTTCGGGGAGCGCAAACGCAGCTTGCGGCCGCCTGAATGCGACGAGTGCAAGTGGCTGCGCCATTGCTACGGCGGCTGCCTCAAGGACCGCTTCACGATTCCAGCCACGCAGGGCCGCGATTACTTTTGCAAGGCCTACAAGCAATTCTTCGCTTACAGCGAGGCCGTCTATGTGGACCTGTGCCGCCGGTACATCGAGGAGATCCAGCGCCAGCGGGAAGAGGAGATGCGGGCCCGGCAGGCTTTGGCCACCGGCCGCGGCTATAATCGCAATGATCCGTGCCCGTGCGGCAGCGGCAAGAAGTTCAAGAAGTGCTGCATGACGCGCATGTCGCCATGAGCGGATGGCTCAAATTCTAATTTGCTGTGCGAGTTCACACCATAATTGGGGCGGGGGCGAACAGCGGTTTTCCCTTTTTGATTTTCCGTGGAATGAAAGTGTCGCGGATTCATTCGAGAATGAAGTGTACGACTGCAAACTGAAGTTTGAACTACGAACGGCACGCTGAAGCGTAAACTACGAACATTTTTCGAGGAAGATTGGTCGGTGGACGGAGGGGAACAAGAGACAATTTTTGCAGCCGTGGACGTCGGCAGCAACGCCACCAAAATCCTGATCTGGGAAGTTGCCGGCGACAGCCGGGTGCGCGAGCGTTTCCAGAAGCGCTACCCGCTCCGGCTGGATGATGTGTTCCGCACCGGCCGGATCCAGCCGCCAACCGTTGCCCGCCTGACCGACACCTTTGCAGACATCGCCGGGTTATGCCGCCAACACGGCGTCGCCGCGACGCGCGCCGTGGCCACTGAGGCTTTTCGGTCTGCCGCCAACGCGCGCGAAGTGGCGGATGCCGTGGCGCTCGAAACCGGTATCGAGATTGCCGTCATCCCCGCGCAAGAAGAAGCACGCCTGGTCGCTGAAGGCGTGCTGCAAGACCAACCGGTTCACAGCTCGACGTTTCTAATTTTCGACATCGGGGGCGGCAGCGCGCAAGTCAGCCGTGTTGACCGGCCGGCCGGCGGCAGTGCGGCCGCGGCCGAAACCTTTTCGATGCCGTTGGGCGCCGTTCGGCTCCGAGAAATGTTTGTGCATGGCGATCCAATATCACCCGCCGACTACGAGGCCCTGCAGGAGCATGTGCGCGCCTGTCTGACGGTTGGCCTGGCGAAGCTTGTCGGCCAGTGGGCGCCCTGGGCGATCGGCTGCGGGGGCGGCGTGCGCTTTCTCCACATGATGTGCGGCATCCATACCGGCGCACTGGGTCAGGATCAGCCCGTCCGTCTCGATCCGCTGGAACATCTTTGTCAGACGATATGGCCTATGCCTGTCGCCGTCCTGATGCGAAATTTTGGAATTGACCGCGAGCGGGCGGAGATCATTGTTCCCGGTGCCGTGGTGGCCGTGAACCTGATGAAGCACGCGAAGGTGGCCGAGCTTCGGCCATCGCGCCGCGGTCTGCGCGATGGCCTGCTGGCTGAGTTTCTGCGGCACATTCGCTCGTATAGCCAAAACTGATACATAACAGGGGCGGGATATTAGTGACGCGCGGCCCTCGATGACGGGCATTGACGTGAGGATGGATGTCAACCAAATCCTGCTCCGCGTAGGAATCCGATGTGCGAATCCCCCCGCCGCCGCTATCACATTGCCCGCGTCATCACATGGCTTCCTCCGGGCGGCATCGAGAAGCGGCTGGCCGCACTCTTGCCGCGGCTCAACCAACCGCCCTTCCGCGTGACGGTTGTTTGTTTGCGCGAGCGCGGGGCGCTGGCCGATGACCTCGAATGCGCGGGCGTGCCCGTTGTCACCCTGCCGCTTCGGAGCCGGCTTTCGCCCGGCGGCCTTGCCCGTCTGGCGCGATGGTTTCGCCGCGAGCACGTGGACCTTGTCCACTCGCACATGTATCGCAGCAACGTCCCCGCGACCCTTGCCGCGCGTGCCGCCGGAATTCCCGCCGTCCTCTGTCAGGTTCACAACATCGGGACGTGGGAAACCTGGCGCCAGCGCTGGATGGACCGCTGGCTGCTGCGCTGGCGCAGCGCCATGATTGCCGTTTCCGAGGAAGTCAGGCGCGACGTCGTGGCCAATCTTCGCTGCCCGCCCGACCGCGTGCGCGTTCTGTATAACGGCATTGATTTGAGCGAATACGAACAAGCGGTTCGCTCGCCCGCGTTATTGCGCCAACTGGGTGTTCCGGACGGCCGGCTGGTGGTGGTTGTGCTGGCGCGGCTGGTCGAGCAAAAAGGCCACCTGCGCCTGTTGCGCGCAATGGAAACCCTCCGGGCGGACTTGCCGCCCTGCCACGTTCTCTTTGTGGGCGAAGGCCGCATGCGCGAAACGATCGAGCGCGAGATTCATCAGCGGCGCCTCGAAGACCTCGTAACGCTGACCGGACACCGTTTGGACGTGCCTGCGATCCTGGCATCGTCGGACTTGTCTGTTCTTCCGTCCGACCGCGAGGGGTTCTCGAACACGATTGTCGAATCGCTGGCTGCCGGCGTGCCTGTGGTGGCTACCGACGTGGGCGGCAACCGCGAGGCCGTTATCTCCGGCGAGTGTGGATGGCTGGTTCCGCCCGACGACTCCGATGCCCTTGCCCGAGCGATCAAGACCGTGCTGGGCGACGATGCGCTGCGGCGGCGAATGTCGGAATCGGCCCGCCGCCGAGCGCAACGCTTCAGTCTCGCGCGGATGCTCGATGAAACCCGACAGTTGTATCGCGAAGTGTTGGGGATGGATTCGCAATCAATCGAACAATGAATAGCGAACGATACACCAGATGGCCCACAGCCCGTCGCGCCACGTGATTTTCTTGCCTTCCTTGTATTCGCGCCCGCTGTAGGAAATCCCGACTTCGTAGATGCGCGCCTTCTTGCGCGCAATTCGTGCCGTGATCTCCGGCTCGAAGCCGAAGCGATTCTCGCGAATCCGAATGCTTTGAATCAACTCGCGCCGGAAGACCTTGTAGCCTGTCTCCATGTCGCTAAGGTTGAGATTGGTGAACATGTTCGACAGAAGAGTGAGGAAGCGGTTGCCCACGTAGTGCCAGAAATACAGCACGCGGTGGGCCTCGCTGCCCAGAAAGCGCGAACCATAGACCACGTCGGCTCGCCCGCTGACAATCGGCTCGATCAGCTTCGGATATTCTTGCGGATCATATTCGAGATCGGCGTCCTGCACGATGACAATATCGCCGGCGGCGGCCTGAAACCCGGCCCGCAAGGCGGCGCCCTTGCCCTTGTTCTTTTCGTGCAAAATCAACCGGATGCCCAACCGCTTATGCTCCTGCAAGAGCCAGTCGCGCGTCCCGTCGGTCGAGCAATCGTCCACAACGATGATCTCTTTTTCGAGCGGCGAGGCGGCCACGCGCCGCAGAATCTCCTCGATGGTGGCGCGCTCATTATAGACCGGGAGGACGATGGAGAGTTTCATGTGTGAACTCGATGGCTGAGAGTGGCCGCCGTGCGTGTTGCGCGCCGCTCTTCTGTTCCAAAATCCACCCCCGTGCTGTCAAGCGAGAAGACCGCCTCCGCTTTTCCGTTGATTGCGCGGGCGAGTCAGTAGAATACTTGAGTGAAATCGGGAGGGAAAGAAAGATATTGCGCATTGCTCGCAAAAGAAGGTGCAGGGATGGCGGTTTTGGAAAAACCAAATGCGGCGTCCCATGCGGCGCCGGAGACAATAGACGTGCGGCTGGACCTGTTCGACGAGATCGCGCGCCTGAAACGCGACCTCAACGCCGTGCTGCTCGCCCATTATTATCAGAACCCCGACATTCAGGACATCGCCGATTTCGTCGGCGACAGCCTGCAACTATCGCAGCAAGCCGCCCAAACGCAGGCCGACGTGATCGTCTTTGCGGGCGTTCACTTTATGGCCGAGACGGCCAAGATTCTCAATCCAACCAAGCAGGTGCTGCTGCCCGACCTCGAGGCCGGCTGTTCGCTCGCCGAAAGTTGCCCGGCGGACAAGTTCGCGGCGTTCCTTGCCGACCATCCCGGCCACCTTGTCGTGAGTTACATCAATTGCTCGGCGGCCACCAAGGCCCTCAGCGACATCATCGTTACCTCCGCAAACGCCGAAAAGATCATTCGGCAGATCCCCCCTGAGCAGCCGATTATCTTCGCCCCCGACCGCAATCTCGGCGCGTATATCATGAAAAAATTGAATCGGCCGATGGTGCTATGGCCGGGCGAGTGCGAAGTGCACGTGGTGTTTTCCGAAAAGAAAATCGTCGAGCTCAAAGTGCGCCATCCGCAGGCGCTGGTCATCGCGCATCCGGAGTGCGAGGACCGCGTGTTGCGCCATGCAGACCACATCGGCTCGACCTCGTCGCTGCTGAAATACGCGCAGCAGTCGCCCGCGCGCGAGTTCATTGTGGTGAC
>JADFCW010000372.1 GCA_017161705.1 Candidatus Sumerlaeota bacterium
CGGCCGATCGGTCGGATCCGACCGATCGGCCGGATCCGTAAAAAAGCTTAAATCTGTATATCAGCACCAGGGAGTCAGGTCATGGCGTTCCGTAAACAACTAATAACGATGGCTTTCCTTACAGCTTCTTTCGTCGCATGGAGCCAGACGGCGCAACGGACTCCGCACATCGGCTATCTCTATCCGGCCGGCGGGCGCCAGGGAACTACGTTTCAAGTGATCGTTGGGGGCCAGTATCTGCCCGGGACAACCAAGGTGCATATTACCGGCGAGGGGGTCAGCGCCAAGGTCATCCAATACTATCGTCCCATAGGAAACATTCAGGCGGAACAACGGATGGAACTGCTTGAACGGGTAAATGCCGTGCGGGAAAAGCGCATCGCCGAGATGTCGCCCTCGGGCGCTGTTCCGCCGGCTTTGCAGAGGCGGTTCAGCGGCAGGGCGGGCGCGCTTTTTCGCAACGCAGGAAAGGATGCGTCGTCCAAATCGGCCGGTTCGGCTGCCCCCGCAAAGAATACCGGCGATGCCAAAGCCAAGGACGCACCGGGCAAACCGCCGGCCAAGACCGCGCCTTTCCGCCCGGTGGATCATCCGCTGCTCTACGATCTCGAAAGCAAAAGTCTCCGCGAGTTGGGCCATCTGATGTATCATATTTTTTTCCCGCGGCAGAAGAAGCAAATGAACGCCCAGATTGCGGAAATGGTGCTGATCGAGGTTTCCATTGCGCCCAATGCCGCTCCCGGCGAGCGCGAACTCCGCCTCGAAACCGGACAGGGCCTGACCAACCCGATGGTGTTTCAGGTCGGTCAGCTGCCGGAAGTCTGCGAACTCGAACCCAACGACCCGGGTTCGGTTCAGCAAATGCCCGGAAATCTTTACGCTCAAAAAACCGGCAAAACCCCGCAAGTCGCGCCGCCCAAGCCCGCGCCGCTCACGCTGCCTGTTCTCTTGAACGGACAGATCATGCCCGGCGATGTGGACCGGTTTTCGTTTTTTGCGCGCAAAGGCCAGCGGCTGGTCATGCAGGCCAGCGCTCGGCGCCTGATCCCTTATCTGGCCGACGCCGTTCCCGGATGGTTCCAGGCCACCCTGGCCCTTTATGATTCGCGGGGCAATGAAATCGCCTTTGCCGACGATTATTATTTCCACCCCGACCCTGTGCTGTTTTGCGAAATTCCGGCGGATGGCGAATACGTGGTCGAAATTCGCGACTCCATTTATCGCGGGCGCGAGGATTTTGTCTATCGCGTCGCCATCGGCGAATTGCCGTTCATCACCGCCATGTATCCGTTGGGCGGGCAGATGGGAACGCAGACCGTCGCTTCGATTTCCGGCTGGAATCTCACGCAAACGAAGCTGCCGCTGGATACCCAACCGGGCGCTGCGGTTCGCCGCGCCGCCGTACGCGAAAAAAACTTGCTGTCCAACGAAGTGGCCTACGCCGTCGGTACACTGCCCGAATGTCTTGAAACGGAACCCAACAACGACGTCAAGGCTGCGCAAACAGTTCGTCTTCCGCAGGTCGTCAACGGGCGGATCGCCAAGCCAAACGACGTGGACGTGTTTCGGTTCGAGGGCCGGGCCGGCGACTCCATCGTCGTGGAGATCACGGCGCGCCGCCTCGATTCCCCCATGGACTCGCTGGTGCGGCTGATGGATTCTTCCGGCAAAATTCTGGCCTGGAACGATGACTTCGAAGACAAGGACGGCTACCTGCGCCGCGAACCCGTCTTCCTCACGCATCATGCCGATTCGTATCTGACGTTTCGCCTGCCGCGCGACGGCGTTTATTATGTCGAGGTCTCGGATTCCCAGCAGCACGGCGGCGAGGCGTTTGCCTATCGGCTGCGCCTGAGCCCGCCGCAACCGGATTTCGCGCTGTGCGTGACGCCGTCGAGTCTCAACATGGCCGCCGGACGCGCCGTGCCCGTTTACGTCTATGCACTCCGCAAAGACGGCTTCGACGGCGAGATCGAACTGGCGCTGAAGGGCGACGCGGCTGGCTTTGTTCTGAGCGGCGCCAAAATCCCCAAAGGCCGCGACCGCGTTTGCATGACCTTGACCGCGCCGCGAAAAGGTTTTGCCGACCCGATCCAACTTCAGTTTGAAGGCCGCGCGGTCATCGGAGGGCAATCCGTCACACGGCCCGCGACGCCATCCGAAGACCTGATGCAGGCGTTTCTGTATCGCCACCTGACGCCCTCGCAGACCCTCCTGGCGAGGGTGCAGGGCGCGCGCTATGTCGCCCCGCCCATCGAGCTGGCCGATGCCGCGCCGATCCGCGTGCCCGCCGGCGGCACGGCCAAGGTGTACGTCAAGGCCCCGCTCGGACCGGCTATGCGCAATGTGAAACTGGAGCCGCGCGATCTGCCCAAAGGGATGAGCGTTGAAGAGGTGGCAATGGTGCCCGGCGGGTTGTCCTTTGCGCTCAAGGCCGACGCGAGCGCCCTGAAAGCCGGCTACGCCGACAATCTCATTGTCGAGGTCTTCTCGGAATCGGCTCCCGCAAAAGGTTCGGCCAAAGCCGCCGCCCAGCGCTATTCGCTCGGTGTCCTGCCGGCCATTCCCTATGAGGTCGTGCAGCGGTAAAATGCACGCGGGCCCGGGACAGCCCATCCAGTGGGAAAGATGAGCCAATACTGCAAAGGGGGCGGCATGGCGGCCGCACTCCACAATTTTTGCACCTAATCCTGCAAAGCAAAATGCTTTTGCTTTGGAGTGGGGGAGTTATGCTGCCGCTTTGGCCCGGTAAGTTTCAACGCACCGAACGGGGCTTTCAGCACCGACCAAACATGGGATGCCTTATAAAGATGCACGCATTTTGGCTAGTCCCCCGGATAAAAGAGTCCAGGCCAGAGGCGTTTTTAATTTTCTTCGCAAATAGGCCGCAGGGAACCCGGAAAAAGTTTCCTTCGTCTGCAAGAAATCTCTTGATTGTTGCTTGGTCTAAATGATACGGGCCTCTTTGGCATGTGATTGAAAAAGCGCCCGCCGAAATCGGCTGTCGAGTATAACACACCTCGAAGGTTTCACCCATCGTCAAAGGAGTCGCCTAGTACACCGGAGGTCGGAAGTATCTGATGAG
>JADFCW010000373.1 GCA_017161705.1 Candidatus Sumerlaeota bacterium
CATCATCGCCGCAATTATGCTGGGCATGGGCCGGGTAATCGGCGAAACGATGGCGGTGATGATGGTAACGGGGAACGCAGCGATCATCACCTTCAACCCCGCCGAATCGGTGCGGACGATGACGGCAACCATTGCAGCAGAGATGGGCGAGGTGGTGTTTGGAAGCGATCATTACCGCGCACTCTTCTGGGTGGGAATCATCCTGCTACTCATAACATTTGCCATCAATATGCTAGCGCAGCGCGTGCTGAAAAAATATCAGATCACTCCATGACCCCGCGGCGAAAAACCGAAGCATACGTCTATCACCTGATGCGAGCGATCACATATTTTATTGTGTTTGTCATCGCGTATATCATTCTGGACATTTTGTATAATGGCGCGACGGTGCTCCGTTGGGAGTTTTTGGTCGGCTACCCGCGAAAGAGCGGAGCGGAAGGCGGCATTCTTCCCGCCATTTTGGGCACATTTTGCCTTGTGCTCGGCTCCATAACAGTTGCCCTGCCTTTAGGCATGGCCAGTGCAATCTACTTGTCGGAATACGCCCGGCAGGGACGATGGACGCGAATGCTGCGGCTGGCGATTGTGACGCTCGCCGGCGTGCCTTCCATTGTCTTCGGTTTGTTCGGGCTGGGACTGTTTGTGCTGTTTATGGGATTCGGAGCCTCGATTCTGGCGGGTAGTCTGACATTGGCCTGCATGATCTTGCCTACCATTATCGTGGCCGGCGAAGAGGCGTTGCGCGCCGTGCCGCAAACGCTCCGCGAAGGCAGCCTCGCGCTGGGGGCTACGCAATGGCAAACGATCCGAAAGAATGTCCTGCCGTATGCATTGCCCGGAATGCTCACCGGCTCGATTCTGGGAATTGGGCGGGCGGCCGGCGAGACCGCGCCGATCTTGTTGACAGCCGCGGCCTTCTATCTGCCGAAACTGCCACGCTCGATTTTCGATCAGGTTATGGCGCTCCCGTATCATCTCTATATTCTGGCGACGCAGCATCCGGATGCGACCAAAGTCAGACCGATGCAATATGGAACCGCCTTTGTGTTGCTTCTGCTGGTGCTAGGCATGAGCTTGGGGGCCATCTTGCTGCGAAGCCGCTTCAGGAAGAAATACAAATGGTAGAAACCGCGAAAACAAAAAACGGCCTGGAGACCAAGATCGAGACCCGGCGTTTGGATTTCTACTACGGGCCGGTGCAAGCGCTTTTTGATATCTCCATGCAAATCCCCGCACGGCAGGTAACGGCCCTGATCGGACCGTCCGGATGCGGCAAGTCCACGTTCCTGCGAACGCTCAACCGCATGAATGATATTATTGACGGAACGCGGCTGGAAGGCCAGGTTCTGTTGGACGGACAAGATATCTATGCCAATGGGACAGACGTGGTTCGGTTGCGCAAGCGTATCGGGATGGTCTTTCAAAAATCGAATCCGTTCCCCAAATCCATCTTTGACAACGTGGCATATGGGCCTCGGATCCACGGGGTCAAAGGCCGAACCACACTGGCCGAAATTGTCGAGCGAAGTCTCGTTCGCGCCGGATTGTGGGAAGAAGTCAAAGACCGTCTGGAAACCAGCGCCATGGAACTGTCCGGCGGCCAGCAACAGCGGCTGTGCATCGCTCGCGCGCTGGCCGTGGACCCCGACATTTTGTTGATGGACGAACCAGCCTCGGCGCTCGATCCGCGCTCGACGGCACGCATCGAGGACTTGATTGGCGAATTACGGCGGGACTATACAATCATCATCGTAACGCACAACATGCAGCAGGCCGCGCGCGTCTCGGACTTCACCGCCTTCTTCTACGAGGGGCAACTCATCGAATTCGGCTCGACCAAACAGCTGTTCACCGCGCCCAAGGAAAAGCGCACGGAAGACTATATCACAGGGCGCTTTGGATAAGCCCTTGCCGTTGACCTCCTGACGCGGTTTGTGTCCCCGCTTGGCGATTTGGCTTTACTTCGCCGTCTCAAAGTGCTTGTTTGCCCAATCAGCCCTGTTTGCAGCAAAGGAAACGACTGCCCATGTCCCGACATCTGGAACGCGAGATCGAAAAACTCAAAAAGAAAATCCTGGCCTTGAGCGCGGTAGTCGAGGAAAGTGTCCGGCGTTCGATTCGCTCGATCGAGGAACGCGACACCCCGCTGGCCGCGAGCGTGGTGAAAACAGACGCCGAAATTGATGAAGCCGAGGTGGATGTCGAGGAAGAATGCCTCAAAATCCTTGCCCTCCATCAGCCGGTCGCCATTGATCTGCGCTTTCTGGTCGCGGTGCTGAAGATCAACAACGACCTCGAGCGAATCGGCGACATGGCGGTCAATATCGCCGAACGGGCTGTCTTTCTCAACGCGCAAGAGAAACTCGACTATCCATTCAATTTGCACGAAATGGCGGAAAGGGCCCAGGCAATGCTTCGGCGCAGCCTCGACGCGCTGATCAACCATGATGCGGCGCTCGCCCAGGCTGTCTGCGCCGCCGACGACGATGTGGATGCGCTGTATGTGGCCGTGTATGAGCTGGTGCGCGACGGCGTTCGCGAACGGCTCGAGCATATTGACAGCTTGCTGAATATGCTCTCGGTCGCGCGCGCTCTCGAGCGCATTGCGGATCATGCCACCAATATCGCCGAAGATGTCATTTACATGATCGAGGGCGAGATTGTCCGCCACGGCGTTAAGGATTTCAAGATTCCCGCCGCCGCCCAAATGGACTCTCCTCCGCAACAAAGCGCCGAGTGAACGACGCATGGCGCGGCCCGCGGCGGAACCGCGCCGTTGCTCGTCTCAATATAGCCTCCAGCCTCTACAACTCCATGACCGCCATCTGATGAATGGGAAACGCCGGCAGGTCGCATTCCATCCGCCCGCCGCGATACGTCCATTGCTCCAGCGCAATGCCGCCGGGCTGCAAGCGCACGGAGCGCGGCTTTGCGGGCAAACGCAAGGACAGGCGGCAGGGAGGCGCGGCAGGAATGTCCGTGATGCGCCAGTGGGAGACGGGTTTGG
>JADFCW010000374.1 GCA_017161705.1 Candidatus Sumerlaeota bacterium
CGAGATGTATCAACGCGGCGGCCTGCCGCTGCGCATAAGCGCAACCGAAAAGTCTCCCCCTCCGTCGGAACCGTGAAACTCGGCGCACGACAGCCTTGGGGATGCAAGAAAGAGAAAGCCGGTCAAGTGTCCTTGACCGGCAAAAGCAGCGGGCCTGATGGTCTTGCGTTACGCCGAGACCGGCACGACATTCTCGGCCTGCGGTCCCTTCGGGCCCTGGGTGATGTCAAACTGAACCTTCTGGCCCTCGGTCAGGCTGCGAAAGCCCTCGCCTTTGATGCCCGAGTAGTGCACGAACACATCGCCGCCGTCGTCGCGGACGATGAATCCGTAGCCTTTGGCATTGTTGAACCACTTGACCGTTCCCGTCATGAAACCCAATACACCTCTTTCTGTGGCAGGATTTGAGATTCCGCGGAGGAGCGAGAACCCGCGCGCAGACTCGTTGTTCGGACGCAGAACCGCTCGCTCATAAGAGCTTGTCAGACCTGCCGAAAGTCCGTCGTTGCTTTGGAGATGCTCACACCATCCTGATTGCCGTGAATCTTCAGCCACTCAACGGAGCGGGAGCGTGAATGGCACCGGCCGAACTGTCAAGCGCAAAAACAATGCGCGGCGACAGCGGGCGGGGCGTCGGCTGTCAGCGATACTGTTGCCAGCGGCGG
Organism: Candidatus Sumerlaeota bacterium; assembly: GCA_017161705.1. Classification (GTDB taxonomy): domain Bacteria; phylum Sumerlaeota; class Sumerlaeia; order JADFCW01; family JADFCW01; genus JADFCW01. The sequence continues at coordinate 666 of JADFCW010000374.1, forward strand.
CGGTCGGCGGCGGCTTTCCAGCGGCCCTGCGAGCCGACCATCGCGCCCCCTTCGCCCACGTTCAGATAGTCGTTGTGATATAAAAAGCCGCCGCGCACGGCAGCCGACGGATCATCATACATCGGATCCATCGCGACGGTGTTGGACGTCAGCGTGTTCTGAAAGGCAGTTCCTGTCGAGGGAACCACGACATCGCTGAAGCACACATTGGCGCGATGCGAAGCCTGACAATTCACCCCGTTGTCGCCGACCAGGATGCTATTGCGAACCGACGCCCGCGCGAGATTGGCGCCTGCCCCCTCGAACGTGATGCAGGTTTTCCCCGGGGCGTAAATGTCGCAGAAGTTGACGTTCAGGTTGGCGTCCGCCGGGTCGTCGTTCCGCAGCAGAATTCCCCCGTTATTCCCTTGGCTGATGATGCAATGATCCAGAGTCAACGAGCCGTCGTCGAGGTTCACATTCCTCTCGCCGGAACCATTCTTGAACAGCAAACAGTCTTTTGCGACAACAACGGGATAGTTGGTCCGGCCTGCGTTGAAACCCGAGTCCCAATCCAGGTGCAATCCATTTTCTCGATTGTTGGTGATGTCGCATCCTTGCAAATACGCCGTCCCGCCGCCCACCTCGACTCCCGTACCGGTGTTGCTGGTCACGCGGCAATTGAGCAACGTGGTATTGCCGGCATCCGCCTGATAGCCGCATTCCAGACAATCATGGATATAGCAGTTCGTCATTCGAACCAGCGAATCGGGCAATCCCGGCACATTGGCTTGAAACGTCGAGGGAACCACGCCGTATTCGGCGTGATGCACTTCGCAGTTTTCGAGCGAGGCCGACGACGGCGTTGCCGATAGGGCAACGACCAGCACGGCCACCCAGTCGCCGCCCGGAACCGACGCCGCGCCCGGACCGCTGATCTCGCAATTGCGAAAGGCCACATCGGGCGAGTTGACAAAGACGGCCGACGCCACCAGCGGGTTCGTTCCCAGCTGGTTGACCTGTGGCGACGTGTTGCGGATTTTCACTCCCGCAAACGTGCACGGTGCCATCACTGCAATGCCAAAATGATCGGCGGGGCTGGTGATGCCGATTGCGCCGTAGCGGTTGACGGTGTTGGCGGCCTCGATGGTCGGCGTTTGTCCGGCTGCCGCTTGGATGGTCACTCCTGCCTGAGCCATCATGATCGTCAAATCCTCCGTATACACCCCGCTGTCGAGAATCGTGACCGTGCCGCCGGCGCCGGCGGCAACCACACCGGCCTGAACTGTTGTGTACGTCCCGCCGTTGCCCGGTTTGGACACCGTGACGCTGGCCGGCCACACGGCCGCGGTGCTCAGACTACAGAAAGCGAGGGTCATGATAATGGGGTAACGCATGGTTTCGACCTCCTGTCGAAGGGATAAGTAAGATACTTTTCGGAACTATTGAACAGTTCCTGTATTGCATCCAGACTTTAGGGCAACCGAGTGTTTTATTTTCCCCTACACTGCTGAGGACGGACTTTTTACTTCTATGAAATAAGATAGAATAAAACCTTGAATATTGCAAGAAAAAAATGCTGGGGCAGATCCAGATCCGTCCAAAAGATCCACGGGTTGGCTGGGCGTTGAAACTTTTGCCTTGAACGTTGGAGTTCGTTCCAAGCAGGCTCTTGCGCGGCAGGGGCAGGAAACCAAGGGAATTCGTTTTGGAACGGAAGCTGCCGCTGTTGTGAAGCGTTATGGTGCCTTTGAACTGCATGAGCGAAGTTCGATCCAGGTTTAGCGGTTGATTTCGGACGCGGAGGTGCGGGTTGGAACTTCCTGCCGTGTACGCAGCCTACTGGCCGGTCGTGCTGACCGCTGCGGCGGCGCTGGTCTTTGCCGTCGGCACGCTCGCGGCGTGGTTGCTGATCGCTCCGCGACGCCCCAATGCGGTCAAGCAGGAGCCCTATGAATGCGGCATTCCGCCGCTAGCGCCGGCCCGCATTCAAATTTCTGTGAAATACTACTTGGTTGCCCTCCTGTTTTTGCTGTTCGACATGGAGACAATGTTCATTTTGGCGTGGGCCGTTACGCTGCGCGAGCCCGAACTGGCCGGCGCCCGGTTTTTTCTCATCGGCGAGATGCTGGTCTTTATCGCCTTTCTCGCGATAGGTTATCTGTACGCTTGGCGAAAAGGAGCGTTCGAATGGAGCTAGATCGCCCGCCGGCGTTGCACTGGGAGAGGGTTGGCCGCGAAGGGTCGCGCACTGTGCCGGATGAGGATATGCGCCGCGAGTTGCGTCTTCCTCATACCCTCGTGGACGTCGTCAACTGGTGCCGGAAGAACTCG
>JADFCW010000375.1 GCA_017161705.1 Candidatus Sumerlaeota bacterium
CGGCTGAGGGTTTTCCATGTCAATCACGCCTTGCGCGGGCGCGAGAGCGGGGGCGACCAGAGGTTTGTCCGCCATCTGGCCGAACGATTTGGCTTGCCGTGCCGCGTCCAGCACCTGGGGCGCGACGCTGCATACCGCGCCATTATCCGGCGGTTTGGGCCGCGGGAATCGTTCCTCCGCGCACAGCGGTATCGTGCGTTGGAGGCTTTGGCCAGGGCCGAGGGCCTCGAGACGGTTGCGCTGGCTCACCATCGCGACGACCAGGCCGAAACGGTCTTGATGCACCTGTTGCGCGGTTCGGGGCCTGCGGGGATGGCGGGCTTTTATCCGCGGCAGACGCTCGGCGAGGTCACCTATGTGCGACCGCTGTATGATTGCTCGCACGCGGAGATTTGCGACTTTCTCCGCCGGCGCGGGCTGAAATGGCGCGAGGACCGGTCGAACCGCGATCCGCGCTGGTTGCGCAACCGTATCCGACATGAATTGCTGCCGCAACTCGAGCGCGAGTACAATCCAAACATCCGTGCACTGCTGGCCGACAATGCGCGCTGGTTTCAGGAGGATGAGGCTTATTTTACGAGGCGAGCGTTGGAAGTCTTGCGGATGAGGCCGCCCGCGACCCGGCTGCCGCAGGCTGTTGCCCTGAAAACGCTGCGCGCTCTGGAACCGCCCGTTCTGGCGCGGCTTTTCCGGCTGTGGGTCTCCGCTGCGGCCAACCAGGACCATCCGCCGTCGGGCCGGCAGATCGAGGAATTGATGGGGCTGGTTCGGTGGCCGTCTTTGCACGCATGTGTGCGATGCGCGCAGGGGGTAGAGTTTTATGTGGACGGGGAGGTTGTCCGCTGGTGGTCGCCGGCACACGGCGCGGCCATGGTTCGCCGCGGAGTGGGCGGCGCCGAAGCAGACGCCGGTGCCGCTCTGCCGCAATGCGTTCTAAACGAACCTGTGGAATTGCCGCCGGAGGGAAAATCCGAGATCGGCGCTGGAAGCCTGGCGTCTGGGGCTCGGAAGTTTTCGCACCTGACCGTTGCGGTTCAACGTATCACCCGGCAGCGGCAGCTCGCTCTATTCCGGCGGGCGATGCAACAGGCGCTGCGAGCAACGAACGCAGAGAGTTTGACGCAATACTTCGACGCCGATCAGATCGAGGGGCCGCTGGTGTTGCGCAACCGCCGCCCGGGCGACCGCCTCCATCCTCTGGGGGCACCCGGTTCACGCAAGCTCAAGGAGTTTTTGATAGATGAAAAAGTGCCGGTTGGACAGCGCGATCGCTTGCTCTTGCTGTGCGACCGCCGGCGAATTCTTTGGGTGGCCGGTCTGCGCACCAGTCACGACGCGCGTCTGACGCACCGGACGAAGAACATCCTTCGCATTCGGCTGTCTGCCGCTCGACCCAGTGTATCTCATTCGAGACGCGGGCGGCCGGCGACGGGGTGAATGCGGCCGAAGCGGGCGTCAATCAGCGCGGACAGTTCCGAAAGGCGCGCCTTGAAATCGGCTTCGGCGACTTCGCGGTTGTTCTCGGCTTTGACCTCGGGGTCGGCGCCGAAATGAAAGCTGTGGGCGAGGTTGTTGCGGACGGTGTTGCCGCGCGCCAGGTTTTGTTTCTTACCCAACCGGATCCACGGTCTCATTCGTCCTCCCCAGCGGCTATACACCACGTTGTCCTGGATCGTGCAGCTCTGGGCGTCGCTGAGGGTGATGCCGTGATAGTGGTTGGTGCAGACCACGTTTTTTTCGACCAGGAAGTTGACCAGCGGGCCGTCGAAAAAGCCGAGTCCCTGCAGAGGATTGGGCCAGGGGAGGTTGTCGGATTCGCGGGCGATGACAATGTTGCCGCGGAAGACCATGTTGCGCAGAGTGCCGCGCCCGACATTGAACAGGAAAACCTGAATGCCGTCGTCGTGGTTGCTGTCACCGTCGCGGCTTCCCGCGAAGATGTTCTTGATGACGTTATACTGGACGACGTTGCCATCGCGCGTGGCGCGAATGCCGTCGGCCGAAAAGTTGGCCACGACGTTGCCTTCGGTCAGACAGTCGGGCGCGCACAGCTGGATGCCGAACCGTGTGTTGAGCACGTAGTTGTTTCGCGCCGCGTGGCGCGCGCCATGGCGGCCCAGAAAAATACCGCTATGGGGTTGGGTCACCCAGTCGCGGCCGGTCCAGGATGACGTGTCGAGCACGGAGTAGAGGAAACAGTCCTCGACAATCAGTTCGGCGCTGTCCTCGCCGCCGCGTTCGCCGAGAGTGACCAGATTGCGAGGCGGGCGCGAAGGCGAGGTGGGCACACTGGACCTGGTGGACGGCGCGAGGGAGGGCGAGATGGTCAGGCCCTTGATGCGCCATTTGCGGCCCTCGCCAATTTCGACCCAGCCGACTTGCGGAGCGTGGCCCTTGTCGGCGGCGAGGGTGATGAAGTCGTCATTGTAACCCTGCGCAATGCGGATTACGCCGTGCCATCCGGAACGCAAAAGGATGGTGTCGCCGGCCTTGACTTTTGGAGCGGCCGATGCAGGACGGCTGGTCGCCGGTTGCCCGTCTTTGTTCCGTAGATCAATCCGGCCCAAAGCGATGACCTCTTCAATGGTGCGCCAGGGGTTTTCGGCGCTGCCGTCGCCTTGCGGGCTGCCTTTGACGGGGTCGCAATAGAACGTGGCGGCAGGGGAAACGCCTGCAGCGGCGGTCAGAACAAGTGCAATCAGAAGGGCTCGCAAAAGAAGCATAGATTCCATCCTCCGACGTAGTCCATACGACTACGCGCAGCCATTCATTCCGGCCGGAAAGATTCAAGGAAAATAAGGAAACGCCAATTTCGGGAGAGGCACGCGCACAGGCGCAGGGGCGTTGAAATAAGAGGTAGCGCAGGCTTGTAAGAGTGTACCGAGGTTTTTAGAGGAGGTCCTGAAATGCCCGAAGAAGCC
>JADFCW010000376.1 GCA_017161705.1 Candidatus Sumerlaeota bacterium
AAAAAGTTAGAAAAGCACCGCGATCTGTCGTGATCGCTATATTTTGAGCGCTGTGCGGCAGCGTTTCCTCCATCAAAGAAAACATTGAAAACGTCCCTTGGAGGCGATATCCGTTCCAAAACAGATGGGTTGAATATCTTATTTGGCAAAAGCGATAAGTTGGAGCGGCAAATGAAACAAAACGCACGACAAGCAGCAAACGCTGTGGGGATCATGACATGGCGGCTGCGGCTGGTGCCGGCGGGTGTGGCGCTGGCCGCGCTGGCCGCCTTTGCCGGCTGCGCCCGAAAAGCGCATGTCGGTCCAGAATGGGCCGTCGAGCAAGTCCTGCGCGAATCGCAATCGGCGGCCAGCCTCGCCAAACCCAAGACCGTGGAATTGTATGCGGAAGCCAGCGCGAATCTTGTTATGGTAACCGTCATCAATCACACGGACAAACCGGTTCTGGTCGGCCCGAAAATGTTCGCCGTCATTGCGGGCACCGAACTTCACCCTGTGAATCCAAAAGATGTGATCATCCAGTTTCCGATCCGGACGCTGCGCTGCGAGGAAGGCGTCTCGGGGACGTTTCAATTCCGCAAATTGCCCACCGTCGAGGGCCAGAAACTGGTCCTGAAATCCCCCGACGCCGATGCACAGTATGTGGTGATCAATCGCTATCAGCCGCGTCAACCCAACTATCGGCCCGAACCCACCGTGGCCGATCCCCGACAGATGCAGATACTCGACCGCGAGCAACAGCGCGCGCTCCGGGCGCTCAAGGCCGAGTTGGAAAAGCGGCAAAAATCCCTGCGATAGTCCGGATCTCCGATCGAAGGTCAGTACCATGCCGGTTCGGCCGCGACAGATGTTGGAAGAGGGGCCGATCCTTGACCCGCTGTTTGTCGAGCACTACCGGCGCTTTGCGCGGTGGCCATCGAAGGCCGGCGCGCGATGGATGGCCGCGAAGATGCGCGCTCTCGGGGTCGCGCCAGCCGGGCGGGTGTTGGACATCGGCTGCGGGCCGGGTTGGCTGGTACGCTTTTTGGCCGGCCATTTTCCAGCCATGCGCTTTGTAGGCCTGGATGCATCGCTGGTCATGCTCGCGGCCGCGATGCGCGGACTGCGCGAAGAGGGATTGGACGGGCGCGTGTCGTTTCTCGCGGCCGACGGCCAGCGCCTGCCGTTTCCGGATGCGGCGTTCGACGCCGTGATTTCCGGCGCCACATTGCATCATCTCAACGATCCCGTTGTGCTGCTGAATGAAGTGGATCGAGTGCTGGCGCCCGACGGGCACGTAATTATCTCGGACCTCAACCGGGCTCTGCCGCGCGCGCTGTGGCCTCTCGTTGTGGGCGCCGATTGGGTCGAGCGGCAATGCAGGCCGGCAGCGGTGCGCCGCCTGCCGGAAGGCTTCATCAACTCGTATCGCGCAGCCTATGCGCCCGAAGAAATTCGCGGCTTCCTGGAGCGTTCGACTCTGGGCCGCAGGGTGGGGTACTATCCGCGGTGGTTTCAACATTGGATTCAGACGCCGCCAACTCCGGTCTTCAATAGGGAGAGATGCCCGCGCGGTTAAATGAATCGGGGCAAATCTTCCTGCATTACGGCGCGATAGAATAATTCTTCTGGAAGTCTCCAGTGGCCCGGATGTAGAAGAAATTCCGAGCGAGGGCAGCCAAAAGAAGAAGCGGTAGGCTGAATTACAGGACCGAACGTTCATGGTGCGAGAACTAGCCCGTTTCATCGGGATAGAATTGCGGCGGCGCCCGTATCTGATTGGCTTTCTGGTCATTTTGGCGGGCCTGGCCGTCTGGGCTGTGATTCCGTTTCCCAAACGCACCATCAAGCACGTGATCGTGCGAACCTCCAAGATCGTTGAGGCGCGCGACATCGAGCGGCTCGCGCCCCTGCTCAGCGACAAGTTCTTCTCGACCCAGACGGGCGACCGCGCCGAGACTATCCGATTTTTAACGGCCGCCTTCGACGAGTTGGCGACGGTGGACATCAAGCTCAAGCGGATACGGATTCAGGTAAGCGGCAATTCGGCAGCCGCCCTTGTTGAATTTACGGTCGTTTGGAGCATGCGGCGCGGCGAACTAGCCAATATGCAGGTGCGCGGACTGCGCGGCGAACCGTCATTGAGCAATCCCGTCGAGCGGGTCCGTCTGCGTCTGGCCTGTTCGCCCGACGGCTACTGGCAGTTCACCGATGCGGAATTGTTGGATGCAGGCACGCCCCGGATCGGCAGAAAGGATATGCCATGAGCGAGACGACGCCCGATCCTACGCAGTATGACGAGCAAATGCACTGGCGGTGCCGGATGCTCGGCGGCGAGGTGCCGTTTCGATACTGCCGCACGCTCAACGAAGGACTGCCGTGCCAGCATGTCGCCGCATGCTGGCGGACGGTATTCGACGTCGAGAAATTTCTCCACGCGCATTATCTCCCCGAGTCGCTGGCAGCGGTGTGGAACCGCCCGCGGCAGGACAAGTTGGTGCGACTGGCGGAACTTATCGAGCGCGCCCGTCAGGCCCAACATGCGGCAGATGCCGCTGAAACCGAAATCTCCGGCGAGGAAAACAACAAAGCATGAGGCTGTTGACGCCGCACCGCAAAGGGAAATATTCATGCCGGTTGCCCGCACTGGGCAGCTGCAGCGGACGGGTCGTTGCAGTCGGATTGTGGCTAAGCCTCTTGGCTCTCGGCGGATTTGTCTCGCATGAAATTCTCCATGCAAATCCATGCGAATCCCACAGCCATTGCGTATTCTGCCAGACCATCGTCTACAGCACCCCGTCCGCCGCTGGTTTAGCCAGCCTCGCCGTTCCTCCCATCGCGACATCCTGTTTGTCCACCGATCAACCATTGCATCCAGTATGGGTTGATCCGTGGCCGCTTCTTCGCGGCCCTCCTCGTTTCGCC
>JADFCW010000377.1 GCA_017161705.1 Candidatus Sumerlaeota bacterium
CGCGCCGGATTCGCTCGCACAACGTCGGCGACAGCGCATCGAGTTCTTTTTCCAGCAAATAATGCGTTTGCGCCAGCAACATACCCGTCTCGCACGCAAACAAATCGAGACTCTCCACATCGAGGCGATGCAGGACATCATCGCCGGCGTAGGCGCCGTGAGCCGGAACGCACCAGGTGGATTCCTCGCAAATCGCCCAAATGCCGTTGGCGATTTCGTCGAGGAACCGCCCGCGATACTCCATGCACTCCGCCAGAACGAGCGTGCCGAGCCGTGCGCGCCGCTGAAAATAGGGCACCTGATAGTGCGACCGGTTGCCCGTGCGGACATATTCCATATAGAGCGTTGCGGGCAGTGCCGGCCAGGGCTGTTTCAGCAGCGCCTCGGCCTGTCCGGCCAGATAAGCCTTGCGCGCCTGGTTGAGCGGATGCGACGGAAGCGCGTCCCAGGCTGCGCGGTCTTTGGCTGCAGGGAACATTGCCCATGTCTTGCGCGGTGTCATGTGCTCGATCAGGAACTTCTGGTCATACTTGGAAGTCAGCAGGTTCTTGCGCGAAGCCTCGGCAGCGGCTGGGGAGGTTTTCGCACCCGCCCATGCCCTTGCCGCAATGCACAGCAGGAAGGCGAGTGCAAGGTTCCGGGGAATAGACGCGACAATGCGTTCTGACCTTTGTGAAATCCGAGTGTGCATAGGGGTTTCCTTTCCGTTCTCTTGTGGCTTATCGGCGACTCTGCGCCGCCGACCGACTGCATCGCACCGACAAGGCGTGCCGTAAAGGCTTTTTTATAGATTCTGCAGCAGAGTTTTATGCGGAAACCACTTGCGTGGCAGGGCCGAATGAGGTTATCTCAACCCGCAAAGCGGGAGGGAATCACACCGGAAAGGAGAAGCGCCATGCATCCGCAAACGTCGGAAGTAAAATCCGGTTTTACGCTGATCGAGTTGCTCATCGTCGTGGCCATTATAGCGATTCTGGCCGCCATCGCCATCCCGAATTTTTTAGAGGCGCAAACGCGCTCGAAGGTTTCGCGTGCCAAAAACGACATGAGGCAACTCAAGACGGCTTTGGAGGCCTATCGCCTCGACAACGAATCCTATCCGATGGACATCTTCGGCGTCGGCACATGGACCACCTGGTATCAATTGACTTCTCCCATCGCCTATTTGACCACCGTTCCGCCGTCCCCGTTCAAATACAAAGAGTATGTCTCCAGCGGATACAACGACCCTGGTCTGCCTCCCTATGACTATGCGCAGTATGACCACATCATGACCTACCGCGGCCAGACCACCATGCGGCCCGTGGCTTTGGCCTGCCAGGAGGTGGGAATCTTTTATGTGGTAACGTGCGCGGGTCCGGACGAAGATAACGATATGAATTGGAATATCACCGATGGCCTGGGGCGGCAGAATGCGGCAGCCTTCGCGATGTTATATGATCCCACGAACGGCACCGTGTCCAACGGCGATATTATTATGACCAGCCGCGGATTCCACAACTGAGAGGGAACGGCGGGCGAAGGGAGTATCCCGCGCCCGCCGTTGCGCATCACGAGGGAGAGGATTTCTTTTTTTTCGCCGACGGTATCTTTTTGGGTTTTGTCCTCTCCGCCGGCAGCGTAGTTGCAATATCGCCTTCTTTCGGTCCGCCGCCGAATTGCTTCCAATACAACTCCTTGAACGGATTGACCGGCGGTCCGACGGCGTCCTCGTTTTCGAGGCACGGCAGGATCTCCTCCCACCAGCGGTCATAGGCCGCCCGCATCTCGGCGACCATCTGCGGATATTTCTCGATTACGTTGGTGGTTTCGCCCGGATCGTTCTTGATGTCATAGAGTTCCGTATTGTTGACCAGCCGGAACCGGAGTGTGCGAACCGCGCAGCGGGCATATTTCGACTGCGCCGCCTGTCCTTTGGCCCACCGCCCGACGTGGACAAACACATAGCGCTCGGGCCACGGAGCCGCGGGGTCTTTCAGAAGCGGGACAAGGCTTCGGCCGTCCAGCTGCAGACCGTCCGGGATGGTTGCTCCCGCCAGTTCGGCCAGCGTGGGAAAAATGTCAATGTGCGCGGCCAACAGGTCAATATCCACGCCCGCCTCGATCACGCCCGGCCAGCGCCAGAAAGACGGCACGCGGGTTCCGCCCTGATACGGAGTGCCCTTGTTGCCGCGCATGCCGGCATTGTAGAGCGAGGCGATCGAATGGCCGTTGTCGGTCATAAAGATGATCAGCGTGTTGCCTTCGATGCCCCACTCTTTGACTTTGCTTAGCACTTTGCCGACGTTGGTGTCTATGTTGGAGATCATGCCGTAGTAGTTCTGTGCGTCTTCCGGAAGACCGGAGTCTTTATAGAGCTCCAGTTCCGCCTTCGGGCTGATATAAGGCGCGTGAGGCGTGTTGGGTGTAATATAAGCGAAGAACGGCGTGCCGCTCTTGCGCTTCTCATCCATCCATTGGATCGCCTGGCCAAAAAACAGGTCGCAGCAATAGCCCTGCGTCTTCTCGAACACTCGGTTGTGAAGAATGGCCGGATTGAAGTATGTGTTGCCCGGAGCGTCGCCGCAGCTGCCCGGATAGGTCTGGCCTATTCCGCCCGCACCGTGAATATAGACCTCGTCGAAGCCGCGCCGGTCGGGCTGATACGGCGCCTCGTCGCCGAGGTGCCATTTGCCGAAAATGCCCGTGGTGTAACCGGCGGCTTTGAGCACCTGCGCAATGGTGGTGGCCTTCAAGCTCATGCGCTCGCGCTCGAGAATGGTGTGCGTAACGCCCGAGCGGAACTCATGACGGCCCGTCATAAGCGAGCAGCGCGTGGGCGAACAGGTCGGGCTGACCTGGAAGTCGGTGAAAC
>JADFCW010000378.1 GCA_017161705.1 Candidatus Sumerlaeota bacterium
AAATCCGCCAGATCGCCGTGCTCGATAAATCGGTCAGGCAGGCCCACGCAATGGCATCGCCCAAACATGGCGCCTTTCTGATTGAGCAACTCCAACAGGGCCGAGCCAAAGCCGCCCGCCAGGACATTGTCCTCGACCGTAACCAGATGCGAATAGCGGCGGGCCAGGCGCAGCAGAAGCGACTCGTCGAGCGGTTTGGCGAAGCGGGCATTGACTACGCCCACCTCGATACCTTCGGCAGCCAGAATTTTGGCGGCCTTCAGCGCTTCGTGGACAATCGGCCCGAGGGCGATGAAGACAATCTCGCGGCCTTCGCGCAGAATTTCTGCACGGCCGATTTCGAGATGCCGCGGCGGAACAGACAAGTCGGCCCCCGCTCCCATGGCCCGCGGATAGCGCAAAGCGATCGGCCCGCGTTCGTACGCAACGGCCGTCAGAAGCATGTCGCGGAGCTCGGCCTCGTCGCGCGGCGACATAATCACCATGTTGGGGATCATGCGCAGATAGGAAAGATCAAAAACGCCGTGGTGGGTCGGGCCGTCCTGTCCGACCAGGCCGGCGCGGTCTATGGCAAAAATGACCGGCAGGTTTTGCAGCGCCACGTCGTGGATGATCTGATCGAACGCGCGCTGGAGAAAGGTCGAGTAGATGGCCACAATCGGCCGCAGCCCCTCGGCGGCCAGTCCTGCCGCAAACGTGACGGCGTGCGCTTCGGCGATGCCAACATCAAAACAGCGCTCCGGATAGCGCACCGCAAACTTGCCCAGGCCGACGCCCGGAACCATCGCCGCCGTAATGGCCACCACATCGCTGTGCTCGTCGGCGATCTCGCACAGGGTCTGGCCAAACACTTCGGTGTACGTGGGAGGACCGGAGTGGGCCTCGGGTTCGCCGGTTTCCACACAAAACGGACCGGCGCCATGCCAACGCACAGGATCGCGCTCCGAAGGGCCGTAGCCTTTGCCCTTCTTGGTGATTACATGGATCAGCAGGGGGCCTTTGATATTTTTTAGATTGTTAAAGGTAGAAATCAACGTGGGGAGATCATGGCCGTCAATCGGGCCGAAATACCGGAAGCCTAGTTCCTCGAAAAGCACGCCGGGAACGATCAGCCCCTTGATGCTTTCGCGCAACCGCTTGGCCAGAGACATCAGTCGCGAACCGTAAGCGGGAATCCGGTTGATCATCTCGCCGATCTCGCGATGGGCCTCGTTGTAGAACTTGCCCGTGATCAGGCGGTTGAGATAGCGCGGCATGGCGCCGACGTTGCGCTCGATGGACATCTCGTTGTCGTTGAGCACGACAATCAGGTCGCGGGCGGCATGGCCGGCATTGTTCAAACCCTCATAGGCCAGGCCGCCGGTCATGGAGCCGTCGCCGATGATAGCCACGACGCGATAGTTCTCTCCGGCCAGGTCGCGTGCCGTAGCCAGACCGAGCGCCGCCGAGATGGAAGTGCTCGAATGACCCGCGCCGAAGGCATCGTATTCGCTCTCGGCGCGCGAGCAGAAGCCGCTGAGCCCGTCCGTCTGGCGCAGCGTATGAAACCGGTCGCGCCGGCCCGTCAGGAGTTTGTGGGCATACGCCTGATGGCTGACATCCCAGACCAGCTTGTCGCGCGGGGCCTCGAAGCAGTAGTGGAGGGCAACCGTCAATTCGACTACGCCCAGCGAGGCGCCAATATGGCCGCCGACGCGCGCCACAGTTTGAATAATGGTTTGGCGGATTTCATCCGTCAGTTGAACCAGTTCTTCCGGCGTAAGGCGTTTTAGATCCGAGGGAGAGTCAATCGTCTCCAGAAGGCTCAAGTCAATTCACCTCACAGACCGTGAGAATTGAGAAAATGGACAGTGCGGACAGCCCAGACGAACCGGAAACACTTTGCCCTGCGGCTCTGCCCTTTCCGCATTTTCTACGGCTTGTCCTCGTCGGTCTCGAAATCTTCGAGAGCGATCTCGCCGTTTTCTTTCTCGACAATTTTCTGGATTTTCTTTTCGACCTCGGTCAATTGGCGGCGGCAGTCCTGTCCAAGGCGCTTGCCTTCCTCGAACAGACGGATCGTTTCATCCAGCGAGGCCTGGCCCGATTCGAGCCGCTGGACAATTTCTTCGAGCCGAGCCATTGCTTTTTCAAAACTCATTTTCCTGGGGACCGTTTCACTCAATGCCGCTGCGCTCCCGGTTTGTTTCCGATGAAAACAATCCAATGGAATTGCCTACGCCAGTGGCTTGCCGGCGTCAAGTGTGGAACCGCCCTTCTGCGCAGGCGCAGGCTCTGGCGGCTCGGGCAACCCGAATTTCGCAATGGCCATTACTATAGCCAGAAAAAGCCAGGTCGCCGGCAGCCAGAACATATGGGTAAAGATGAAAGACGCAAAATAGCCGACAAAGGCCGAATGGGCACAGAGGGCCGCCGTTCGCCCTCGCGGCTCACGGCTCCGGACCGTTCGCCTCCGCAAATCCCTCCAGTAAGCAGCCGCCAGGAGCAAAAACGCCGCCGCACCCACTAATCCCGTGTCGTTCAACACTGTTGTCAGAATCGAAGGGTCATAAAGGCGGCTGAAATCCTGTGCCGTTTCAATATAGTAAAGCTCATGCACGCCCACGCTTCCGAGTATCGTAAAACTGCCCGGCCCGTTCCCGATCAGCGGGCGTTGGCGAAACAGCGAATACGCAATGCTCATCTGGATAAACCGAACATTCTCTTTCGAGATCGCCGCCTCTTCCGCGTGGTCGCTGATGAATCGTTTCGCCAAAACAGACCTCACGGATTCGGAACCAACAA
>JADFCW010000379.1 GCA_017161705.1 Candidatus Sumerlaeota bacterium
TCGGAGTGAGCCGATAGCACCAAAATAAAGCTTGAATCATTCCGCTGTATTTGACTAAACTCTTGCCGTCTGAATAGAGAGGCGCTTGGCACTGCGAGGGGGCCGTGTCGAAGCAAAACCAAAACGAGGGTGGAGGTGTGCCATGAGGAGAGGAGCGGGAACTCTGCTCGCAGCAGCGGCGATGGTTGCAGTCATGGCGGCAGCCGCGCCCGTTTGCGCGCACGACTACGAACGCGGCAACAGCGATCATCCATTGCGCTACGTGGCCTACTTGATGCATCCCTTCGGGATTGCATTCGAGTACGGCGTATTGCGGTGGATCCACAAAGGGGTCTCGCAGCCGCACGCGCGGATTTGGTTCGGACACAACCCGCGCAACGAGCGCGACGAATACGGCCGCTATCCGGTTTGTGCTATGGACCGTACGGCTGTGCCCGCGGTCGAGTGTCCCCACTGCCACAAGCCGTTGATGAAACCGCCCGACGAGTATTGGGTTTGGAAATAGGCGCGGCATGCAAAATCTGCTTTACTGACACTCTTCCCTCCCGATAATACAGGCGTCCCCTGTACGGGAGGGAATTTCCTTTTCCAGGAACAAATTCATGCCGTCTGAACCCGCGCCATTCGATCGCACCCCCGCCACATCGTCGCCGTTGCGACGCGAACGCCTGGACGTTGCCCGGATCATGCGCCAGCTGCGCGACGAGACACGGGCACGCGAAAGCGAAATTGCCCGCCGCATCGAATTCGCCCGCCAGCAACTCGAGGGCCAAATCCCGCAGGTCTTTGACGATAGTCTGCGAAAACGCGTGCAGGAACTAAGCAGCCTGTTCAACCAATACTGGGAGCGCACCGCACGCTATCTCGGTGAACAGGAACCTAACCTGGCGAACATTCAGCGCACCCTGGCCGAGGTCAACCGCCTCGTGGCCGATCCATCGCCGCCCATGGGCGCCTACGACCGCTGGTGGAATCCGCGCTATTGGGTGAAGTGCCTGCTGGTGCCCATTCGCCGGTTCGTCCTGCGCCGGCAATACGAGGTCAACGCGCTGATGCGCGATACCCTTGTGTACCTGGTCAATCACAGTTCTCATATTGACTCCCTGCGCGCCGAGTTGGAACTGAATACTCAGATCTTCCAGGCCCTGGAAGGGCTGATCGAACACCTCGATGCCGCGCTGCGCTACTTCCACGAGTGGCCTCGGGTGTCTCTTCTCCACGTGGCCGAATATATTGAGAGTCTCTATGAGCAATCCGACGAGCGGCAAACCGAGGCCCTTGCTGCTTTCCGCGCAGACATTCAAAAAATGCTCGACCATCTGGCCGATGATTGGAGAATGCGACTGGCCGAGCTGTCCCGCCAAATGCCCAAACTCGCTCCCGGCAAAGCAGCTGCCGTCGTCGGCTTCGACTATCATGCCTTTGCCGAAATGCTTCGCGGCAGCCCCGACGCCCTCCGCCGCCGCCAGGCCTGTTACCTCAAATACCTGGCCGGGCAGGGCCCGGTGCTGGACTGCGGATGCGGGCGCGGAGAGATGCTCGAATTGCTTCGCGACAGCGGCATTGCCGCCTATGGTGTGGACTTGGACGAACGCATGATCCATGTCTGCCGCGAAAAGGGACTTGACGCCCGCTGTCAGGACGCAATCACCCACCTTGCGGAGCTGCCCGACGGTTCTTTAGGAGGGGTGGTGGCTTTGCAACTGATCGAGCATCTGGATTTTGCCGATCTCTACCAGTTCCTGCTTCTCAGCATCAATAAACTGCGCCCAAACGGCGTTGCGATTTTCGAGACTGTCAACCCAACCTGCCTGACAACATTCTCCGGCGCCTTCTATGCAGATCCCACCCATGTGCGGCCGATTCATCCTGAAGCCGCCCGAAGGCTTTTGGAGGTGGTCGGCTTTTCCGACGTCCAAATTGACTATCAAAGCCCTGTGGATGAATCCGACCAGCTCAAGATAGTCGAGGAGGATTCGTTTGTAGATTCCGGCGTGCGCCGCATGATCGAAATCATCAATCAGAACATACATAAAATCAATTCTCTGTTATATAATTATGCCGACTATGCCGTCATCGGGCGCAAGCGCGGTTGAGCCGTAGGATGTCTCATGCTTCGTTTCCAACCCCCTTGGCCATCGTAACTCCGTGGTGGAGCGAAAAATGCAGCGGAGGGGCTGAATTCCTCGCGCGGGAACTGGCCACACAACTGGCCCGTCGCGGCTTTTCGGTCGAAGTCCTCACTACGTGCAGCCGCAGCGCCTTTTCCGACTGGGCGGAAAACTACTATCCGGAAGGGGCTATCAAGGATAATGGCCTGACGGTTCGCCGATTTTCTGTTGCGCCGCGCAATGCAGCCCGGTTCGCCCATCTCTATACCGCACTTTCCCAAGGCCGCTGGCTCTCGCCCTCAGAGGAGATGGACTTTCTGTCTAACAGCATCAACAGCCACGGCTTGTGTGCCTTTATCGAAGAAAACCGCCCGCACTATGTGTTTTGTTTCTTGCCCTATCTTTACGGCACCACATTTTACGGCGTCCAGGCCGCCGGCGACCGCGCGGTCATCATTCCCTGTTTGCACAACGAGCCGATCGCCTATTTGGGGCCGTTCCAAAAAATGATGGGTTCGGCGCGCGGCCTCTGGTTTCTCTCCGACGCCGAATACTTTTTTGCCCGCACGCTGTATCCCATTCAGAATGTCCCCGCCCGGGTAGTCGGGGCGGGAATGGACTTTTGCGGGCGCGGAGACGGCGAACGCTTTC
>JADFCW010000380.1 GCA_017161705.1 Candidatus Sumerlaeota bacterium
ATGAGCGGTCGGATGCGTCGGACGGGTCTGAGAAGTCGGACCCGTCCGACAAGTCCGATGAGTGCGACCCGTCTGCCTCCAACACCCTCAAACAATCTCGCGTGCCAGGTCGCCGAACAATTCGCTTCGCGTGGGATGAGCGAACACCGACCGCGCAAAGTCGTCCACTTTGAGGCCCGCAACCAGGGCGAGGGCTGCGGTGTTGATCAGTTCGGTCGCGCCGTGGCCGACGATATGGCAGCCCAGGAGCGCGCGTGTCGCTTTGTCGAAAAGGACTTTCACAAAACCATCGGTCAGCCCCGTGGCCACCGCTTTTCCGTTGGCCAGGAATTGGATTTTGGCGACACCGATATCCAGTCCCTCGGCGCGCGCCTTTTTCTCTGTCCATCCGACGCTTGCCGCTTCCGGCTGGCAATAGACGCACAGAGGAATGGCACGACGGTCGGGTGAAAACCGTCGGCGGCCCGCCATAGCCTCGACGGCCGCAATGGCCTCGGCTGAGGCGGCATGGGCCAAGAGCGGCGGGCCGATCAGGTCGCCAGCCGCCCAGACAGTCTCGCAGGCTGTCTGAAAGTCCGCGCCGACTTTGACAAATCCCCTGTTCAATTCAAGGCCCAGGGCCTCCAGACCAAGGTCCTCGCTATTGGGCAGGACGCCCACGGCAACCAGGATTTTTTCGGCCTCGACGATTTTGGGCGGTGCCGCGTCATCAGCGCCTGCGGCGGACGGGGAAGGGGCGACTGTGGCGCGCACGCCGCGTTCGTGCACCTCGATGTCGCGGCAGATCGAGGCGGTGAGAAACGTCACGCCGCGCCGCATCAGCGCCCGCTCCAGCTCGATTGCTAGATCCTTGTCAGCGTCGGGAAGAATCTGTGGCTCTATTTCGACCACGGTAACCTTGCAGCCATAGCAGGCGAAAGCATAGGCGAATTCGAGGCCGACCGCACCCGCGCCTACGACCAGCAGGGAGCGCGGGACTTCCCGCAGCGCGAGGGCCTCGCGGCTGGTGAGAATGCGCTGTCCATCCGCCGAAAGGCCGGGGAGAAGACGCGCGCGCGCGCCGCTGGCCAGCAGAATATTGCGCGCGTGAAATGCCTGCGGTTCACCGGCTCCGGCAACCGCCGCCTGGACAGTCTGCGGGCCGGCGAGGCGCGCTCGGCCGGCAATCAGATCAATCTTGTGGGTGCGAAACAAGCCTTCGATGCCGCGTGCGAGACGGTCGGCGGCGCGGCGGCTCTGATCCATGACGGCAGCGAAATCGAAGCGGATGGCCTCGCCGCGTATGCCACAGTCGGCGCGCGAGCCTTTGCCGGCGAGGGCCAGTTCATAAACCTCGGCGCAATGCAAAATGGTTTTCGTGGGAATGCAGCCCCAATTGAGGCAGACACCGCCCACACGATCGGACTCCACGACGGCGGTTTTCATCCCCAGTCTTGCCGCATGAATGGCTCCGACGTATCCAGCCGGACCCGCTCCGATTACAATCAGATCGTATTCCGGTGACATTGCCCTTCCTTGATGTGAAATTGCAACCGCTCGCATGCTCTGCGGTTGGCCAAAAGATGAAAAACAAGCGCGAAAATACCTCTGTGCTCCCTGCCTCCTTTCACCCTGTTTTCCCCCGATAGGAAATCACCTCTTGGCTTCTTCGAAGTGGCTTATGCAGGGGAACAACAGTTTAGATTTCCAGGGCTTCGAGGGCAATGAGCAGTTCGCCGGGGGTTTGGAATCGTGCATCGGGTTTCTTTTCCACGCACTTGAAGACGATGGCCTTCAGCGCCTCGGGGACGTCGTCGGGCAGGGGCGGCGGCGTGGTATAGACATGATGGTATTCGATGTTGCCTTCGGTGAACGGGGGACGACCGGCGATGGCTTCGTAGAGCATGATGCCGAGCGAGTAGATGTCGCAGCGGCCGTCCACCGGCTGGCCTTCGATCTGTTCGGGTGCCATGTACAGCGGCGTGCCCATGATCATCGAACTGCTGCGGGTGACGTCCTCGGAGCGGAGGATTTTGGCAATGCCGAAGTCGGTGACCTTGACGGTGTCCTGGGAAGTGATCATCACATTGGCCGGCTTGATGTCGCGATGGACCACGTCCAATTCGTGTGCATATTGAAGCGCGCTGCACATGGCCATGAAGTATTTTTTGATTTCCGCCGGCGAGAGGCGGGACTTTTCGAGGAGGATTTTTTTCAGGTCCCGCCCCTCGATGTATTCCATCGAAATGAATTTCTTCTCGCTCGATTCATAAAATTCGTGGATGCGCACAATATTGGGGTGAGACAAGCGTTTGGCCGCGCGCGCCTCGCGCTTGAACCGCTGGACGGCCTGCGGGTCGGCGCACAGATAATCGTTCAGCACCTTGATCGCTACGATCTCGTCGAGCACCTTGTCGTGGGCGCGATAGACCACGCCCATGCTGCCGCGGTTGATTTCGTTGAGAATGACAAACCGGGAGTCCTGGAGAATCTCTGCAGACGCCGGAGTTTTGGTGCGGTCCAACTCCTCCTGCTGGGCCCTGAGGCGCTGGTTGATGCTTTTCAGACGGGCTTCGACATCCCGATAGCCGAATTCGCTTTCCAGAATGCGTTCGAGCGCATATTTGGCGTTGATCAACTGGTCGGCGTTTTCCATATCCGTGGCCAGACGATAGAGGATATCCTTGATATCGTCGGTCACGGGCAGCTGTTTGAACTT
>JADFCW010000381.1 GCA_017161705.1 Candidatus Sumerlaeota bacterium
AACACAACTTCGTTGCCGGTCTGTTCAAAAACCGCCGGCTGCCCGTTCTTGAATTGCGCCTTCAGGATTTTCACCGGCAACTTCGGCAGGCTGACGCGGTGTTCCTGGCCCGGTTTGAGGTAGAGATACAGGTGAACCTTGTCGCCTTTGCAGGTCGAGGTGAGGTGGTAGCGGAACAGCTCGGCCTCGTTGGGATGGTTCGGCGGCTGATGCGCGTGGTAAGGGCCCTTCGGGTTAAACTGCACCCACGGCCCGCCACGGGTTCCATAGACACCGTCCCCATGGATCTTCATCCAGTCGCCGACACGCCGCAGGACGGCCTCGAACAGCGGCGGCACCGAGCCATCCGGGGCGACCGGGAACGTTAGCATGACATTCTGGTCGTTGCCAAAGCAGCCGAGCATGATACGCAGGGTGTAATGCAGGTTGTCCTCGACGGCTTGGCGGAACTCCGGGCTGGCCGGATCCTCCGGCATCTCGCCGCGCCCCAGATAGGCGTTGTTCCAATACCACCAGCCGAAGGGCGTCCACCAGACTTCCTTGTAACGCGTGCGGCCCTCTCCCCGTTTCGGATTCATGATTTGTTGCTCGGGTTCGAGAAAATCGGCGATGAGGTTTGAATAACGTTGTTGCCCTTGACGTTCTGATTCCGACTTGGCCGTGCTTCCCTTGAACAATCCGCTGCGGGGATTGAGTATGGCTTGCGGATTGATTTCGCGAATGCGCCTGATGGCTTGCGGAGGCACATATTCGTAGTCGAACCAGAATCCCGCTGGTTCGTAACCTGACAATTCCTCATAGGTGGCGACCGGGTTTTCCGCGAAGGGACTCTTGTCGCCCCATGTTCTCTCAAATGGACCGTTTTCGGGGCTTCGTTGCCCGGTGTAGATCAGAAAGCGCAGTCCGTGCTTCTTGCAGGCGTCGGCCACTTCGCGCAGCATATCCTTGCCGTAAGGGTGCTTCATGATGTTGTGCTCGGTCAGTTTCGTGTCCCACATGGCGAAGCTGTCGTGCCATGCGGCATTGAAGTAGGTGTAACGCGCTCCAACATCTTTCAAGAGCGCCACGTAGGTGTCAGCGTTGAACTTATGGGGATTCCATTTCTCGCGGACCTGTTGGATGTTCGCCGGGTCGAACTTGAGCGCCCCGCCATAGGTGCCAGGGCACATCCATGTCCAAACCCCGAAGCGGGCCTCCTCGAACCATTTCATCTTCTGGTGGTAGCTCTCCTCGGTCTCGCCGGCGGGCCGCACGGGGATGCCCTCCCACTTGGCGTCCTCGCCCCAGAGCTTGAGTTCGTCCTGCGCTTGGGCAAACGAAGAGCCGAACCACAAGGCAGCAGCGACCATCGCGGCGATGGCTGCGGCTCGCACGACGTATTTTATGAGGCGGTTGACGAGAGGTTGAATAGTGGCGGGTCGTTTTGCAGGGGGTAGATTCATAGCAAGAGGGGCAAACTACCATCTGCGCCGCGATAGCAAAATGGGCGGAAGCAACCATTTTGTGTGGATTTTCAACCGAGATAGGGGTAGAACCCTCGATATGGCCTACCGTCCGCCAGCGCCCGTGCAAAATTTTGCCCAGACCGCGGTGCGTATTCAGCGGTTTCGTTACGAGAAAATGGCCGGGCTGCAATTGCCCGGCGAGGAGCAGCCGTGCTGGATTTTCTATTGGAATCCCATACCGGGAATGCTGCTCTCAGTCGGCGGAAAGGAAACGCTCCTCGACCCGGCCTTTGGCTACCTGCTCGCGCCGCGCACCCGCTTCGATTTGCGGCTACAAAAACCGAAAACGCCAGCGCCGGACGACGGCTTTTTCGCGAGCATGTCGCCCATTGGTGCCGGGGAAGATGTCGGGACACTGGCCCGCGAGGGGTCGCACCCGCATTTATTCGCAACCTTTTCGCTGGACGACCCTGGAAACCGCGCACGCCCCGGCGTTTACCCTATTGCGCTCGACCGGGAGTTGCTGGCGATGCTCGACGAGGCAACGGAAATTCTACGCGCCAGTGAAGGACAGAGAGAATTCGAGCGCCTGGCGACTTACCTACTCGAAAGTCTGCTGTTGGCGTTGCTGGCGCGATTGCCTCCGACGGTCTGGCCCGAGCGCCCGATGGACGCACGGGTTGCCCGCGCCATGCGTTTCATTCACGAGCATTCGGGCGATCGGTTGGACGCGCGCTCGCTGGCGGCGGCGGCGGGCTTGTCGCCGAACCGGTTGTCGCAGCTTTTCAAACGGGAGACGGGCATGGAACCACGTGCGGCGGTAAGGCGGGAGCGCATCGACCGGGCGCGGCAGCTCCTGGCGGATTCGAGGCTGAGCATCGAAGAGGTTGCGGAAGAATGCGGTTTTTGCGACCGGTATTATTTCTCGCGTGTCTTCCGGGAAGAGACCGGCTTCACCCCAGCCGCTTACCGGCAGCGAGCGATCTGAGGCGGCCTGAGGTTCATTTGGAAGCGGCGTGCGGGCGAGTAAAGCGACTAGGCAGGTGTGGGCTTTTTCGGCATTGTCGAGGCGGGCCCAAAGCGCGGCAGGGAAGGCGGCGAAGGTGCCGAGTTGGTCGTGCCCACTGGTCCAGCGACGATCAATTCTTCGAACGAGTGCGGCTTCGCGGGCGGCGTCGTGGGCGTATTGCTCAGAGGGGCATAAGCCGTAGCCGTAAGCGAAATAAC
>JADFCW010000050.1 GCA_017161705.1 Candidatus Sumerlaeota bacterium
GCCCGTGATCAATTTCGAGAAAAGCTGGCTCGACATGAATCTGACGAAGAACGAGGCATTTATGAAGAACCGCGCCGACGTGGTCAGCAAGTGCATCGAGGTCGGCATCAACTACATTGACGCCTGTACGGGACCGGAGGTCGTGGCCTACAGCGCCGCGCTCAAGGGACGCCGCGACAAAATGTATCTGGGCTATTCATGGTACGAACATGAAAGCCGCCGCACGCCCTACTGCGAGTCTGTCGAGGAAATGATGAAGGCGTTCGAGGAAGGCCTCAAAATCTGCGGCTTGGATTATGTGGACATCTGGCGTATCACCATGCAGGAACAGACCAGCAAAAAGAACACCGAGAAGCAGATCGAAGTCGCCATGACATGCCTCGAAAAAGCCAAGAAAGACGGCAAGGCGCGCTTCACGGGTGTGTCCTCGCACGACCGCCCATGGATCTGTGAGGCCATTGCCAAGTATCCGCAACTCGAAGTAATCTGCACGCCGATCACGCCGGGCACCAAGCCGCTGCCCAAGGACAGCATCTTCGACGCCGTCAAGACGCACGACGTGGCGTTGTTTGGGATCAAGCCGTTCGGCGGCACCTCGCTTTTCAAGGGCGACAGTTCGCCCGACAGTCCGCAGCGCGAGGAAGACGACCGTCTGGCCCGCATGGCGTTGCGCTATGTGATGGCCATCCCAACGGTTACTGCGCCAATTCCAGGGCTGATGAATGCCCAGCAGGTCGAAAACGCCGCCAGGGCAGTGCAGGAAGGACCGCTGACGGCGGCGGAGAAGGCGGAACTGGACGTAGCGGTCGCGCGCATGTGGGCGAATTTGCCCGCGGATCATCAGTGGCTGCGGAACTGGGAGTGGGCGTAAAACGCCGCCAGGGGAAAATGGACGACAGGGTCGGGATGGACTGAGCGGTATGGGTCTATCCCGTCCATGTCGTCCCGTCCGTCCATCCTCCCAGCCAATTCTCCTCAAAGAAAGGGCGTTTCGTGAAAACGTGGGTATGGGTATCTTTTGCCGCGGCAGCCGTTATCGCACTTTCCGCCTGTGGCCATCTAGGCCGGCTCAGGAACAACTTCTCCTCGGCATCAGGCAATCCGGCGGCGGGCAAAACCCTCCGTGTGACCGTGCGAATTGCCGCCGGTGTAACCAGTCCAACGGCGACCTACCTGACGGCCGACAACAGCCGCTGCTTTGTCTGCCATATTAACTATCAAGAAGAAAAGCTGGCAATGAGCCACGCAACGAAAAACGTCGGCTGCGAGCTCTGCCACGGCTCCTCCGATGACCACTGCAATGACGAGAATAATGTAACCGCTCCCGACAAATTCTACAGGCGCGAGGATGTCAATGCCTTGTGTTATGCGTGCCACGCCCCGCAGAACATGAACCAGGTCATTCACAAAAGCATTATCGCGGGAACGTTCGAGCGTAAATATTGCACCGATTGCCACGGCGATCATCGCCTGCCACGGCGTTCAAGAACCTGGAACCCGCAGACGCGCGAGGTCATCCTGCAGGAGTGAACCGTTGCGGGGCTCCTTTACTTCTTCACGAGCATAATCTCCGTGATCATGGTGTTGGAATGCGTCGGGCGGGCCGATAGCTCGACCACACCGTCCGCGCTTTCGTTGGCCGTCACAGGGAAGGCCAACCAGACGCCCGCACCCGCGTAGTTGGACAGCTCGCCACAGGCTTGCTCTTCAAAGAAAATGTCCGCGACGCGGCTTTTCTTGTTCCAGTCGTGAAAGTGCGCGAAGAGCGTTCCCACGAAGCCTTTCGGACACGCGATCGCCACACGCAGGTCGTCGGCGCTATGCCACGCCGTGCCGACGTTGTCGCGCCACGTTCCCCCGCGCACTTTGTAGTCGAAACCGGCTTCGCGCGCGATCACGCGATCGGCCGACGTTGTCCAGGGCGCCGACCTTTCCATCTCTTTGACCGCCCCGGCAGCCTGCACGTGAAGAACCGCAGGCAGTGCCGGTCTTGACGAAACCATGATCCGATTGATCGCAGGCGCTGCGAACAATTTGCCCAAGGTTTCCGAGGTCAATTCCTGCTTTGGGCGAAAGGCGTCGGAGGCCAGATAGGCGATAAGGCTGGCGTACATCTGGCGCGCCGCGGGCCGCCGGTCCTGATCGCGCAGCAGGTCCATCGAACACACCAGAAGCCGGCCTTTGCCGACGCGCGCCTCGAACAGGTTGCCGAGCTTGTGATTGCGGCTGAAATTGTCTATCACCTGCACGATGGGACGGAAGCTGGCGGGCGTGTCGTCGAGTATCATTGTCCGCGATTGCTCTAGAAGATCATACCACTGCCAGTTGGTGTGGAACTCAGTTGGGAATTTCGCCAGGGCCGGATGTTTCGGATTGCACAGAATGCCCATCGTACCCGCGCCGCGCCTGAACCAGATCGGGCTCCAGAAAACCGGCGTGAAGCTGCCCGGCAGTGATTGCGCAAGATTCGAGGCCGACGCAAGCAGCAACACTTTGCCGCCCGCGGCGAGAGTGTTCTGCGCGGCGGCGTCCCATGCGCGGCTGATCATCACATCGCCCGGAACCACGAGATTTTCCTTCACCGGATAGACCCAAATGTCCCACGTGTTGAGCGCATGAGTTCCCTGAATCGAAAGTGAAACGGTGAGTTTTGCGGGCGGATTGACACGCGCCAGCGGCGTTTCGATCATGCCCAGCTCGCTGAGCTGGCCAACGGGAATCGTGCGCGCAGGGAAGGCACCGGAAGCGACCTCGCGCCCCCGCTCGTCTTTGATGCTCCACAGCGGGACAGCATTTTCGAACGGAGTCTGACCAAAATGAAGGATTTCCGCCTTGGCCGAAAACATCTCCCCGCTCGTGTAGGTGCGTTTGCTCATCCGAAGCAGCGGCACCGTGGGCGAGCAGAAGCGGCGATACTCGCGCGGCGTGATCAGACCCTTTGAGTCCCAGAACGGATCGAGCGCGCCGACCAGCGCTGTGCCCTGTCCGGGAAAGTCGTGGAGATCGAGCAATTGAAACCCGCCGTGGCCGGGCGTGCGCATGAGGACTTCGATCTCTTCCTTATATAAGAGCACCGAGAGTTTTCCCGAGGCGTACAGGAAGTCGTCGGCCAAATCGAGCAGATGCTTTTTGGCGAGGTCATCGCGGATGAGTTGAAAATTGCGCGGCCGCAAAACCCCCGTGTATTTGGCCATCTCCGCCAAATTGGGATAGACGGCCCACTGGCCGATCTCGTGCGAGACAACCGGCTTGTCGTGTTTGGCATCTTCGTCGCGGAAGTCAAAGTCGGTCGTCGGGCCGTGAAGTCCGCGGATCTGCATGACATGATAATCGTCGTCGGGGCCATAGCCCCACCCCGCGCCGGCCAAGTAGAGCCGGCGCGAATCGGTCGGCTTCAGCCGGCTGATGATCTGTTGCGGCACCGTGCGATCGCCGCCCGGTTCGTTGCCCATGCAGAACATAGCGAACGAGGGATGGTTGCCGTATGCGCGGAGAATTCTCGCGGCCTCTTCTTCGATCCATGCGTCGCGCCGGGGATCCTTGCCCCAGTTGTTGATCCAGCAAGGCGCCTCGACGTGGAAGAAAATGCCCAGTTCATCAGCGGCGACAAAAGCCGCTTCCGGGGGACACCACGAATGGAACCTCATGTGGTTGAGACCATACGACTGACAGATTTTCAGAATGCGCCGCCACGGCTCGACATCGGTCGGCGGATAGCCCGTAAGCGGAAAAATGCAGCACTCGAGCGTGCCGCGCAGGAAAATGT
Organism: Candidatus Sumerlaeota bacterium; assembly: GCA_017161705.1. GTDB lineage: Bacteria > Sumerlaeota > Sumerlaeia > JADFCW01 > JADFCW01 > JADFCW01. Next base: position 3,767 of record JADFCW010000050.1, read on the forward strand.
TGCGCCCATTGACCTGAATGCGCTTGTCGGGCGTGGTCGTAATCTCCCGCATACCAAAGGTGACGGCGCGCTGGTCGGTGTAGGTCTTGCCGCCGCATTGCGCCGAAAGCGAAATGTTCAGGCGGTAGAGTGCGGGCGAAAACTCGTCCCACAAGCGGCAATCGTCGCCCAGGGGAAGATCCTGTTCCACCACGGCAGACTTCGCATCGGGCGGAAGAGCGGCGCTGCACGCCAAGTTCGCGGCCGCGCGGCCGCCCTCGATGGGCGAAGCGCTCCATTGCATCTGGGCGCTGCCCTCGCGGCCGGTGATGTTATACAGACGGACCGCGATGCGCGCCGTTTTCTTCGAAACATTCGGATAGACCTGAACGTCTTCGATGCCGACAGGAGCGGCTGCGCGCAACTCGATCCGTCCGATGATGCCGTTCCAGTTGCTTTGCGTCTGCTCGGAGGTCGAGTGAGCGTTCCGTCCCATGTCGTATTTGTGGGAATTGTTCACGCGGATGACAATGCGATGCTTGCCGGGCGGGAGAAGATGTGTCAGGTCATAGACATGCGGAACGCTGAGGCTGTCCTGAACGCCCGCCTCGATGCCGTCCACCCAGACGCGCGTCTCCCAGTGACAGCGTTCGAGGAAAAGCGTGATGCGCTGGTTGCGCCATGCGGAGGGGATCGTGACGTCGTGCTGATACCATGCGGGGCCGACATACTCGACAATGCGGCTGAGGTAGTTGTAGTCCGGCGGGCGCGTGTTGGGCGTCCCTTTGCCGTTCTCATCGGTCGAGCCGGGAAGGCGGACGCTTTCAGGAAAACGTTGTGCCTCATACCACCGCTCGGTCACGCCCACATCTTTGGGGTCGAGTCGAAAGCGCCACCGCCCGGCGAGCGAGAGAGCATCGTAGGTTGATCGGGACGTTGCACCGATCGAAAGACAAACCGTGAGGAACAGAAAAGCAAGTCCACGAAACGCGCGCCGCTTCATGATTTTAACCTCCGTATCGTCTGATTGGATTGGCGAGGCGGCCACATCCAGAGCCCGATTCAAGCGCGCTCCGTCTTCCATTGCAACTGCCCTGTGGCATAGGTCGCGACGCATTCGGAAAAAGGGTTTCCCGCCGGAGAGTCCAAAGTTCTTCTTTTCCGAAACCTGTCGCACCTCGCTCAGTCCGAGGCCATCTTGAGAAGAAGACCCGTCAGGATCAGGACAGCGCCGACGACAATGATGGCATTGCGGATGGCGTAGCGATTGCGCATAATGTAGCTGTGTTTGAGCACCGCGCGCTCTTCCATCCATCGCTTGCGCGCCTGAACGACCATTTTGATATTCATGGGCAGGCTGTTGATCTGCCAGCTCCACAGATGGGAGATCGCGTCGTCGAGCCGGTCGTTCTTTCGCGTTTGGG
>JADFCW010000051.1 GCA_017161705.1 Candidatus Sumerlaeota bacterium
TTTGGGCCGCGAGGTCCTGCGAGGTGATGCCCCACGTTTTGCCCGGGACCGAGCAATAGGCGACGACGGCGTCCTTCCATTTGCGGCGGGCATGAAGGATGTTGCCCAAAAGCATGTAGTCTTCGGCGTTATTGCGCAGCGCGAGGGCCTGCCGGGCGGCGGCCTCGGCTTTGCTGAAGGCGCGCTGGCGATACTCCACGAGGGCGAGAAAGTGGAGGGCCTGTGCGCGCTGGGTGTTGTCGAGTTCCTTGCTTTTCTTTTGCAAAAGGAAGTTGCAGTGCATTCGGATATTGAAATTGTCGTTGATGCGGTCGAGCGAAGGAAGCAATTGCAGACGCGCCGCCACATCGTCGGGCATCAGGGCCACGAGCGCTTCGCCCGCCTCGACCACACCCGCCATGTTGTTGATCTGGAGATTGGCCGTTCGTTTGAGGCGTTGGAAGTAGATCGAGCGGGGAAAGTCGGCGGCCAGCCGGTCGGCCACCGGTGCAGCCTCGATATAGCTGCGCGCTTCGGTCAACATGAAATAGTAGTTGAGGCGGTTGCTGATGAGATGAGGGGCAAGCATGATGGCGCGGCGACCGTGAATACCGGCTTGCTGGAACGACCCGACGACTTGGTAGTAGATCATAAAGGACCCTTCGAGTTTGGCCTGCGTCTCCACGTCGCCTTCCGTCGGATCGAACATCGCCCTGGCCTGGTCCAGATACTTGCGGGCGGTTTCGGCCTCGGCCTTGTCGCGGCGGCGCAGGTGCAGCCAGGCGAGTTTCGTCAGCGTCAGCGGGTCGGCTTTTCCGGCGGCGGCAAACGAGGTGAAGACGGCTTGCGCTTCGGGCAAGCGCTGGGTCTCGAAGGCCATATAGGCTTGATGCAACGCCGCCGACGGCGTGGTCTCCCGAGCGTAGTATTTCACATAGCGCGCCCAGTCCCAGCCAAATGAACTGACGGAGACATCGGGGGGGAGAACCGACGGTACAGTGACACGCAACCGCTCGTTGCCGCGCCAGACCTCGGCGACAATCTGGGCCGTGTGCGTGGTGGCCGCAAAAACTTTGTAGAAATCTGCGTCGTTGGCGACCGGGCGGTCGTTGCCGCCAATAATCAGATCGCCCGTGCGCAGCCCCGCCTCATACCATGCCGATGTGTTGGCGACCGTGAGCAGAACGCCGGTGATACCGGGCGGCAGCGCGGCAATGCCGGCGGCGGCCGCGGCAGTTGCGGCCGAGCCGGGTGCAGCAGGGAGTGCGGCGAGGGCCGAAAACAGCCCAATGCACAACCGGCAGCAGACTTTCAGGGATTGTCTTTGCATGCCCGCCTCCCCTTCCACCGGAAAATAGCCTATAATAAACATACCCTAACGCAGGCAGCAAGTTACGAGGCGGCAAAAATGCGATGGCTCGCGCAACCACAACTCGCGGCTCTTGATGCGAACCCAAATGCAAACGCGGAAACCGCCGGCAGCGCGGCAGGTCATCGTCCGCGCAAGGGACGGAATTGCTTGAGCGCCTTTTCAACGGCGGGACGGTTCGGGTCGAAGTTCTTCTTCTGGCAGAGAAACTCGGCCGTGTAAATATGCTGCCTGCGCCACGTTCGCGTCACAAAGACCACCAGCTCGTAGCAATACGGCACGTCGCTCAGGGTGATCTCGAACAGGAAGCGATGGCCCGTGAGTCCGGCATCCGTCCTGAATTCGCCCTCTTCGCGCAGCGTGTAGCCGCGCTCCTCGACAAAATTGTTGCGGAGGGTCTCAGCCCAAAATTTCAGCGTCTGCTTTTCGCTCGACGAGAAATGACGCACCAGGAGTTTGTCTTCCTGCGGGGTCAGGGCGTGAAAAACCGACGGCGTCCAGATGGATTGCTTCACCCGAACGAAGTTCTCCGGCGTGGGCATGCGAAAGACACACCCGACGGCCAGAATCCACAGAACGAGCGGCGCGGCAGATCGTGCGAGGCGGGGAGCCAAAACCAGACCCCCGCGATCTCTTCCGCCACAGGCCCAGAGCGTTTTTCCTTTTACCCGACAGTCACGAGCCAACAATCCATTGTTTCTCTTAGAAGTTTCGGCTGACATGCTCGGCTCCTATCTGGTTGATCCAGGGGAAATAGCTGCCGGCGCGCGCGGGGCGCGGGCGCTTCACATCCGCAGCCTTGGCCGTCAACTCGACCGTGATGGTCGAATAAGCAATACGGTCGGCAAGCGTGCGCAATTCGGCCTGCATGCGCTCGATCTCTTCGGTCAGACGGCGGATTTCGGTTTCGATTTTGAGAAGGTCTTCGGTTTTCTGGGCCTTTTCGAGAAGGTCGAGGAGGCGCTTGCGCGACTTTTCGGCCACCTCGATCCGAAGTTGCAGGTCGGCGTAGGCACGAGTGACGTCCTCGGCTTGGATTTGCTTGTTGGTCACAACGCCCATTTTCGAAATCTCTTCGACGGCGCGCTCGAAGGCCGCCGCCGGCACGCGAAATGTCACCCGGCGCAAATCAGCGGTTTGGACGTAGCCTTCCCACGCCTCGATTTTTTTCAACAGGTCCTTCATGGAGTCATCCACGTTGGACACAAGAATTGAAAAGTTCGCCGTGTAGATGACCAGGCGCTTCTGGCCTTTGGGCGGGGCGGCAATCGGCGGCGCCTGCCGTTCGCCCTCTCCGCCGGGCGCTCTTGCCGCTTCGGCAGGCGCGGGCGGCGCTTCAGGGGCCGGCGTGGCCATTCGGCGGCCCACGACTGTGCCGCGGGGGCGCTGGTATGCAAAACCGACTGCGCCCAACTGGATCGGTGCGCCTTCAGCATCGCCCAATTCTGCGACCTCCGTCGCAAGCGCGCCTTTGCTGACGTGGGCGCAACCGCTGAGCGCGGCGCTCATCGCCAGCAAGGTCACGAATGAAAAAGCCGCCGCAATCGGCATCGCACAAATGCTTCGTCCGGTTTCCATGGGGTGCCTCATACCTTTGCCAAAGTGGAAGAACCACATGTCTGAAGGATGCTCTCCTGCGGCCCGCAGGTCAAATGTCTTTTTGCCTGGAGATTCTTTCGCTTAACGATATAGCCCAGATGCGTGCATCTTTATAGAACATCCCCTGTCGGGTTAGAGCGCCGGGCTGCGTTGGGTGCGTCGAAACCTGTCGGGCAAAAGCGGCAGCACGGCTGCCGCAGTCCAAAGCAACAGCATACCGCTTTGGCGGATCAAGGCAGAAGTTTTGGAGTGCGGCAGCCATGCTGCCGCTTTTTCTGCAACGGTTCATCGCAAGATAACCCATTGCCCCGGCTTTTACGGCCGCCCTGGAGTGTTTCAATTTTGAGATCTAGCCTTCTGGCGAAAATCTTTTTGGTTGCGGCCGAAGACCACGTTAGGGATGCGGGACCCTCCGTTTCCGATTGACCCGCCATCGCTGTCCGGACACAATCGCGCCGCTTTGGCGAGGGATCCCGAAAGGGCGTTTTCTCGCCTGCTTTTACTGCGATCAAAAACAACAACAAGAGGTTATCCACCATGGCAGGACGGACGGAACGAACACGACGCGAGTTTCTCAGCCGCGCGGCGATGCTGACCGGCGGTGCTGCGGTATCTCCGGCGCTGGCGCTGGGCGCGGGCGAAGCGGCACCCGACCTGGCGGTTGTTACAGGAGAGTCGCCGAAGACTCTGGCGCAGAAGGCAGTCGAGGCGCTCGGCGGCATGAAGCGCTTCGTTTCCAGGGGCGACGTCGTGGTCATCAAGCCCAACATCGGCTGGGAGCGGGCGCCGGAGATGGGATCCAACACCAATCCCGATGTGGTGGTAGCGCTGATCGAAATGGCGTTTGCCGCGGGAGCCAAAGAGATCAGGATTTTCGACCGCACGGTGCAGAATCCGCAGAAGTGCTACGAGCTTAGCGGAATTCCGGAAGCGGCAAAAAAGGCCGGAGCGAAAGTGCTGGCGCAGACCGAACTGACGCCCGTGGACCTGACCATCAAGGATGGGGTGTATCTCAAGAAATCATCGGTCTATAAAGAAGCGCTCGAGTGCGATTGCTATATCAACGTCCCTGTCGCCAAGCACCATGTTCGGTCCATGCTGACCATGGCGATGAAAAACCATATGGGCATTACGGCCGATGATCGCGGGAAGGTCTGGCATGCGCAGCTGGATCAGTCGCTGGCCGACTTCGCCTCGGCTTTCAAACCCAAACTGACCGTGCTGGATGCCTATCGGATCATGCCGCGAAACGGTCCGCGCGGCGGGAACGCAGCCGACGTCGAGCTGGCCAAAAAATGCATTGCGGGTGTGAACCAGGTCTCCGTGGATGCCTACGGCGCGACGCTGTTCGGCAAGAAGCCCGAAGAGATCAAACACATCGCTCTGGCGGCCGGAATGGGTTTGGGCGAGATTGATTTGTCGAAGGTAAGAATCGCCGAAATTAAAGCCTGAGGGCCGGTGCTGAGCGCGCGGGGAACTTTATTCCGCAACCGCCCGAGCTGGCGCACCCCAAACTCCGGGGTAGGATATGAGTCGTCCTGAAACGGCGGCATCTGAGTGCACCCGCGGCGAAGACGGGGCCGAGACCGCATCGGGCGGCGTACGCTGGCCGCGGGTGGTCTTTTGGGAGACCACTGCAGCGTGCAACCTCGAATGCACGCATTGCCGGCGGCTGGAAGTCGCCCGCGAATTGTCGCGCCGCGATCTGACAAACGACCAGGCGCGCGGTCTGATAGATCAGTTGGCTGCGTGCGGCCCGCCGTTGCTTATTCTCAGCGGCGGCGAACCGCTGATGCGTCCCGACATTTTCGAGATCGCCTCCCATGCACGGCAGAAAGGCGTCCCCTGCGCATTGGCCACGAACGGCACGCTGCTGGATCCGGCCGCCGCGGCCAAAATCGCTGCCGCAGGCATTCGCCGCATTTCTGTCAGCCTCGACGGCGCCGACGCTGAAACACACGACCGGTTTCGCGGCATTGCGGGCGCATTCGAGCGCGCCCTGGCCGGCATTGCCCATGCGCAAGCGGCAGGTCTTCCCGTTCAGATTAACATGACCCTGGCACGTCACAATGCTGGCCAGCTGGAAGCGTTGTTCGCTCTGGCCGAGCGAATCGGGGCGGCGGCGCTTCATGTTTTCGCGCTGGTTCCCGTCGGCTGCGGCGTCGAGATCGCCGACCACGAGATGCTGGCGCCCGACGAGATAGAGCATGTCCTGATGCGATTCTACGACTTGTCGAGGGCCACCTCCCTGGAAACGCGCGCCACGTGCGCGCCGCAGTATTCGCGCATCGCCCGACAGAAAAGCGCCCAGGAGCGGAAAGCAGGCAGCACCGCGGCGGGTGGGCGAAGCGGCCCGGACCCGGGCCGCGGTTGCCTCGCCGGCTCGGCGGTGTGTTTCATCTCCCACGAGGGGAAAGTGTTTCCGTGCGGCTACTTGCCGGTGGAAGCGGGCGACGTCCGGCGGGAGCCGTTTGCCCTTATTTGGCTGAAATCGCCCGTTTTTGGGCGCTTGCGACGGCCGGAGCTGCTGTCGGGCAAATGCGGCGTTTGCGAGTTTGTCCACGTGTGCATGGGCTGCCGAGCCCGCGCATACGGTGTGACCGGCGACTATATGAGTGAAGAGCCGGGCTGCTCCTACCAGCCCCGGAAAGGCCCGCCCCAGTCATAAGAGCCGCTTCCTAAGAGGTACACATCACCGGCTCTCGCAATTTGACGATTTATCAGAATGAAGCGCCGTTTTGGAGGAGGAAACTATGTCGCTAACCGTTATATAATCAGATTTTTATAAGCAAATCCGAGGGTGTTTTCGCAAATGGCATAACAATTGCTACTTGAAAATTGCCTTCTCGCGCCGGAGGGGAGAAGATGGGTATTTCCGTCTTACAACCAAGCGGTAAATCCCCATCATTCCCTGCGCTTCTATTCTATTCCCGCTCCCTACAAAATATACTGGCCGCCATCGCCAGCCGTTGCGGCTGTGTAGATGCTCAGCCCAAGGACGGTTCTTTGTCGCTTCATTATACCTGTTGGGAAAGTGCATTGATGCACGCGCTTAGTGTTTCGCTGGCCGACCTGCTGGCCCCGCATTGGATGGCTACGCTCCTGCCGGAATTCAGCGCCCAAAAACTTTGTGTTCGCCCCCTGGCAGGACTGCCTGCGCCGACCGTATCGGACTTTCCCCTGACGCCAGACTTTCAAAACCGCCTGGTAGAAACGGAGCGGCGAAAAAACAGAATCTTCTGGTGGGATTTAGCGGGTGCGGACGATCCGTCGCCGTTCACTATTGACGAGACCCGGGCTGTTTGCGGCATCCCCTTTTTCGCCGATAGCGGCGATGTGGAAATCATTCTCGCTATGGGATTTCAGCGCCTCGTCCAGAAGGAAAATCCCGATTGGCAAGAACCGCTTCGAGCGGCGAGCGAGCATCTTCAGGGCGCCCTGTCCACGTACCGCAGAATTATCCGCGGCGCACCGGCAGTTCATATCGAAACCAACTGCGCCTGCGCCAACGCCGCGTGGGGCACCGGCTTTGCGACAAATCCCACCACGCTTGTGGCCGTTGGCGTGCAGCCGCGAAGCGAGAATTGCTGCGGCCCTTATATCAAGGATTATTGCGCAGTGGCGGCGCTGGAAACAGGCTGCACACGGTTGCTAACGGTGCGGCCGGTCAGCTCCGGGACTATGCGGTTGTGGGAATGTGCGGTATGCGACGGCGTTTTCCGCGCGGCTTGTGCTTTGGGTGCCAGCCCCGCTGAAACCGTCGAGTGGATCAACTCCGCCGGGTCGGCGAGCGGGGAGATGCTCCGTCGGGTGCGTTTGGTCTGTTGTGCCGACGTTTCGGAATCGGGCCGCGACTACGTGTTCTCCGGAACGTGCACGCACCTGCTTTATGAGAACGGCTCGCAAACCGTCAATGAAGTCTACGAGCGCTTCGGCGACGGCGCACCACAGTCCGGGCCCAGGATTGGTCAGCGCAGCCAGCTCCGCTCCGGCGATATTCTGATTCTCCACACATTCGAGTTGCCCGCTAAGTTGTGCCATCGCCACGATGTTCTGCGTCGTCTGGCAATGCTTCTGGCGTGCGAGGGTCGGCGCCCGATGGCCGACCTCGTCCCCAAAGTCGTTTCGCTATTGAATGTTTCCGAAAGCGGCGGCACATCCAGCGAGTCATCCTTGATCATGCTGCGGGCGGAATAGCCCAAATTCGCAGAATCGCCGGCCGCCCGATCATCCTTTCCCCTCAGCCCTTGATTACCGCCAAAGGATAAAGCGTTACGCGCACGTCCACCAGGTCGGCCTGGGCGGCCATGACCGTATCAATATCCTTGTAGGCTTGCGGCGCTTCGTCGCGCACGTCGCTGGCGTGGCGCATGATCACGCCGCCGAGCGCCTGCTTGAGGTCGGCTTTGGTGATGCGGCGGAACGCCTCGCTGCGCGACAGTTTTCGGCCCGCTCCGTGCGAGCACGACTGGAAGGAATCCGGATTGCCCTTGCCCTCGACGATATACGAGCGCGAGCCCATCGAGCCGGGAATGATGCCCGTCAGACCGCGTGTGGCCAGCGTGGCGCCTTTGCGGTGAATCCAGACCTTTCGGCCGAAATGTTCTTCGAGCGCCGCGTAATTGTGGTGGATATTGATCAGGTCGCGCGAGTCGTATTTTAGTTTCACGCCAAAATGGGCGGCAACTTTTTCGAGCAGACCGAGAATGCGGTCCATCATTCGCAGGCGGTTTTCATAGGCATAGTGCAGCGCCCACGTCATATCTCGAAGATAGGCGCGGCCGGCCTCATGGGTCGCGGGCAAATAGGACAGGTCGCGCGGCACGCCCGCGCCCATCTGCTGATTGAGTTGGCGCGCAAGGCGGATATAAAAATCAGCAATCTCCTTGCCGGCATGGCGGCTGCCCGAATGAATCATGACCCAGATTCGGCCGTCCTGGTCTTTTTGCAGTTCAATGAAATGGTTGCCGCCGCCGAGCGAACCCAGCTTCAGCGGCGCTTTCTTTTGGATTTCGTTGTTCAACACCTCGTAGGCGCTTTCATAGTCAAAGCCCGCGCACTCGCCCCGGGCATCCCAGGGCTGGGGCTTGTCGTATCCGTCGGTTCCGAGCGGAATCACCTGAAAAACGCCGTTGCTGAACATGGCCAATACATCGTGGGCGTTGGCCTCGAATTCCGCCCAGAAGTTGCCGGTCGGCATTGCGCACATGCCGCAGCCGATGTCCACGCCGACGGCCGAGGGAATGACGGCGTCCACCGTTCCGAACACCGAGCCGATGGTGGCGCCCAGCCCGACGTGGGCGTCGGGCATGGCCGCTACGTGATGATGAACAATATCGAGGGCCGCGGTTTCCTGCAGTTGCTTGAGCGCGGCCGGATCGAGATCCGGCGCCCAGTTGTAGATCGGCACGCGTTGCACGCTTTTATCGAACAAAACTTCCATACCGGCTCACCTCCTTTGTGCAGACGCGACTGAATGTTCATCCGGCGGGAGCGTGCCGTGCAAGATGAGATTGCCGCAGGGAGACGCGGCTTGTTCATCGCGCGGCAAGTCAGCTTTTCGACAGCTCGGACGGGCGGCTCTGGCGATGATAGACCGTTCGCGTGGGGAAGGCAATCTCGATGCCCAGTTCGTCCAGCAGACGCATAATGGCCAGATTGATTTCCTCGCGCACAGCCAGATGGGGACCGCGCTGGGTGGCGAAGGTGAAGTATTGCACGAGGAGTTGCAGCGAGCTTTCGCCAAAGTCCGTAAAGTGGACGAGCAAATTCTCCTGGGTATCCACCTGAGGATGCGCCTGAAGCATTTCGCGCAGGCGCGCCACAAGACGCTCGATCTGCTCCGGCGTGGTTTCATAGGAAATCCCCAAAGTCATTTGAACGCGGCGCCGCGGCATGGCCGACCAGTTGTTGATCGCCCAGTTGGCCACGACACTGTTGGGCACGGTAATCACCGATTTGGCAAATGTCCGGATGCGCGTGCTGCGAAAACCAATCTCCTCGACAAAGCCCTCGATGCCTTGGCCCTGGGCCTCGATCCAGTCGCCGACTCGAAACGGGCGGTCGGCCAGAATGACCACAGAGCCGAACACGTTGGCGATCGAGTCGCGCGCTGCAAGGGCGACGGCCAGGCCGCCGATGCCCAGTCCGGCGATTAGCCCTTTGACGTCGCCGCCCATCTGATCCACGACCTGAAGCACGGCCAGAATAACAATAAAGACCTTCAGTGATTTGCGAAGTATGGGCAGCAGCTGTTCATCCAGGCGCGACTCCGGCCGGTGCGCCAGCCCGTCGAGCCAGCCGATCAGGGTGTTGGTCAGATTGAACAGCAGCCATGCTGCAGATAGAACCAGCGTCGAATACACGAGGTTCGATCCGAGTTGCTCGAGGCCGGCGGGCAAACCGAGAACCTTGACTGCGGTGAGAATGCCCAGAAGCGCAACGGTCAGCCCTAGAGGCCCTGCGGCGTTCTGAACAATCCGTTCATTGAGGCGCAGCCAGCGCGGCTTTTGCAACTCGCCGTAGCGATGGAAGATGTAAAGGACAACGCGCCGCAAAATCAGTCCGGCCAATACAGCCAGGAAGGCCAGGATATAGTTCTCGAGCGGAATTCCCAAGAGCGCGCTCCCGAGTGCGTAGTGAGCCGACTCGGCGGTGGCGTGAGATGCTCCCAAAGTGCCTGTAGTTGTGGCTGCCATCGAAGGGACCTCCCTGTTGTCAAACCGGACAGCTGTGAGAAATGCAGCCTAGCGTGGGAATAGCAACCGACAAACGGAAATTAGAACGGCTAGCGTGCGAGGTGGCTTAGATCTTCGATCCGCCCGACGATATCGCGGTATCCCGCATCAATTTTGAACAACTTCTTGTAGATTTGCAGTGCGCGATCGTATTGCTCGTCCTGTTCGAATAGATGCCCCACCTCATAGAGATACTGCTTGATGGCGTCGAGATGTTCCGGGTCTTTTTCGCGAACGTCCACCTCGCGCAGGGTCTCATCGGCCAGGTCGTACATCATCTTGTTGCACAGGCAGTGCGACAGCTTGATCAGACAGAGCTGGCGCAAATTGCCCTCGGCCTGCTGCGCCGCACGCTGATAGGCTGTGATGGCTTCGTTGAGTCGCCCGAAGTTCACCTGGAGGTCGCCCATCTCGTGCAACAGCGCCGGCTGATCGGGCTCCGCTTCCAGCTGCGCCTTGATGGCATCCAGCCGATTTTCTTTGACCCGTGTCTCGGCCTCTTCGAGCATCTCCTGCAACTGGCGGTTGTCGGGAGCAATGCGGAGCGCGCTTTGGAGGATCCGAATCGCCCCAACATAGTCCTCGCGTTTCACATAGAGCTCGTGCAAGCGCAGATAGAGGCTGAGATTTTGCGCATCGCGGGCCAGCAATTCCTCTCCGTACGGAATCGCGCGGTCGGCATCGCCCAGCTGATAATAGACCTCGAACAACTGCGGCACCAGCTCGTCGCGCGCCGGCGGCGAGATCTCCAGAATTTTTGCCAGCACGCGCGCTCCTTCCCGATGATGGCCCCCTTTGATCAGAAGCAGCGCGTGGCTCCTGAGCGCCGGCAAGTGGTTGGGGTTCTGCCGCAGAATCTGCCGGCATCCGTCCGCCAGGATTTCATCCGGATGCAGTGACTGCCTGGACATCATCTCGTAAAGGCGATGGCAGCGGTCGAAGTCGCGGTCCTTCAAACAAATATCCGCGAGAAGATTCAGCAGCACAAACTGCTGGCCGCCGCGTTCGAGAATTCCCTCGATGAACTCCACGACCCGCCGCTTTTCCTTCGGATGCTGTTCGAGCAATACGTCCAGCTCGCGCGTGGCCTGCTCGGCCTGGCCGGCGGCCACCAACCGCTCGACATAGGCAAGGCGCAAGTCCAACGGCGCATCCTCTTTGTGCGCCTGCTGCCGCATTGCCTCCAGCTCGAGTTCCACCTGTGCCGTCTGGATCTTGGTCAGAAGCGATTGGATGCGCGCGCGCTCGGACGCCGGCGCCTCGGCCCGCACTCGCTCCAGAGTCTCGATCGCTTCGCTCAAGCGCCCCATGCCGAACAAACTGACGGCGCAGTGATAGGCGATACGGGGGTCCTGCGGATGCCGCGCGGCAAAATCCTGAAATACCTTGTAGGCTTTCTCGAAATCCTGCCGGTCTTCCAGCAACTGGCCATATTCGAGCACGACGTCCACGGAATCGGGTTCCTGCCGCAGCAAGGCCCGATAGTGCGGCATGGCCTGGTCGAGCCGGCCCATCTCGCGATAGAGGCGAATCAGGCGGCGGCGCGCATCGAGGTTCTCCGGCTGCACTTCGAGAAGATTGAGATACCAAGAGACGGCTTCCTCGCGGTTCTTGATCCTTTCATTGAGATCGGCCAACGTGAGCAGGACCGCCGGGTTGTCGGGCGCCTGCATGGTGAGCACCTGCAAGTCAGCCAGGGTGCGCCGATACGGAGGCCCTTCGAGGTCCATCGCCCGGCGCGACAGCTGCAACGCGCGATCCACATTCCCCTGCTCGGCATTGAGGCGTCCCAGCAGGCACACATCCTCGATGTTGTTGGAGTCGTAAAACTTCTCCAGAACCGGCAGGGCCTCGGCCGGCCGGTTGTGCCGCAGGTGCAGTTCGACCAGCCGCCGCCCCACTTTCGCGTTGTTCGGGTCGAGCTTCAGCATCTCGGCCAGCACGCTGCCGGCCAGCGCGTCGTCGAGCGAAAAGGCCGACTCCGCCAGAGTTCGCACAAGACGCGGGTCGCGCTCGCCGCGCTGATAAGCTTCCACCAAAATTGCCAGCGCCTGCTCGGCTTCGCCCAGCTCGTACAAGGCCAGTCCCTGCTTGCGCGCCGCCTGGTCATTGGCCGGCAGGAACCGGCGCGCCATCCCCAGCATCTTCGCCGCGCTCTGCCACATCTCCCGCTTCAGGAAAAGGTCGCCCAAGCCCAGGCAGATTTTTCCGATCAGAATCTCCACCCACCGGATACTGCATGCCAGAACCAGCACGGCCGCACCGGCGCCAGCCGCCACAGGAATTTCGAAAAACACATCCGCGCCGAGGAACGTTACCGACCAACCCAGCAGCAGCCACCACAGGCTCAGCCCCAGCACGTAGAGGCCGAACGTCGGCCGGCGGGGTTTGCGCAGTCGAAAGCTCGACACATAGGCCCACACGATCAGCAACGCCGGCAGGATATTAGCGGCGATCAACACCCATACCGACTGGCCGTACGGTCCGAGCGTATCCACGACGGTTCCCATAAATTCCGGCAGAGTCTTTTCAAATTGGATAACCGTCAGCACGCCGCCGGCGAGGCTGAACAGCAAGGCCAGGAATGTCAAAAACGCAAACCGCACTTGCTCCTCCCTGCACCGGTTTTATAAGTTGCTACAGGCCCTTTTTTGAAACTTCCCTCCGAGTCCCCTTTCGTGTATCATCCTGCCTTGCCCGCTTGCAAATAAATTTTGGTTGCCCGCCGTGCGTCCGATGGCTAGGGTATGTCTTATCGGCTTTCCACCGGCTGGCCTGGTGAAGTCGTTGACTATTGAGTGTTTTTAGCGCCAAGGAAACGGCGGAGGAGGGACCTATGCCTTCCGAAATTCTATCGGTTGAACTGGGCGAGCGCACGTATCCCATCCTCATTGGCCATGAGGGCTTCCCGGCTCTGGGCAAGGCGCTTGCCGAGCGCACGCGTTTCGAGCGCATATTGGTCGTCTCGGACGGCCGCGTCAACAAACTCTATAGCGAGCCAGTCGTCGCCTCGCTGACCGACGCGGGCTTTCTGGTCGAAAGTCTCGTCATTCCCGAAGGCGAAACGTTCAAGACGCTCGACACCTGCATGAGCATCTACACGTTTCTTCTGGCCAACAACTTCTCGCGCGAGTCCGTCGTGGTCGCCCTCGGCGGCGGAGTCGTCGGCGACATCGCCGGATTTGCCGCCGCCACCTACATGCGCGGCGTCCCTTACGTGCAGGTGCCCACCACGCTCCTGGCTATGGTGGACAGCAGCGTGGGCGGAAAAACGGGCGTCAACCACCCGCTGGGTAAAAATATGATCGGCGCGTTTCATCAGCCTCTTTTGGTTTTCATCAACATCACGGCCTTGGACTCCTTGCCGCCGGTGGAGTTCCGCGCCGGTTTCGCGGAAGTGATCAAATACGGTGTCATCCGGGATCCCGCGCTGTTCGAGTTTTGCGAAACGCAGAACGAGTCGCTTTTCGCTCTGGATGCTGTCGCGCTTCAGCATGTGGTCAAAACATCGTGCGCCATCAAAGCCGCCGTCGTCTCGGCCGACGAGCGCGAATCGGGACTTCGCGCCATTCTCAATTTCGGCCATACCGTCGGCCACGTCATCGAGACCTTGACCAACTATGCGCTTTTCAAGCACGGCGAAGCCGTTGCGATTGGTATGGTCGCTGCCGGCCGAATCGCGCAAAAAATGGGACGGTTCCCTGCAGACCAGCAACAGCGCCTCGAAGCGCTCATCGAGCGCTCCGGCCTGCCGGTCCGTATCCCCAAGCGCTTGGAAACCGAGGACATGCTCGAGCGTATGCGAAAAGACAAGAAAGTCAGCCGTGGCCAGCTGCGCTTTGTTTTGCCCGACGCCATTGGCCGTGTCAGCGTCGTCAGCGACGTTCCGCCAATGGTCCTTCGGGATGTGTTGGATAGTCTGCGGCAATGAGACAAAACCGCCGACGGACCCGAGCAGGTGTTCGTTGGCAGGATGTATTCTCTGGAGTGAACCATGACTGAGCCGCTTGAAATAGGTCTCCTGGGATTCGGCAACATTGGCTGCGGCGTCGTTCAAGCGCTGCACGACAATCGCCCGCTGCTCGACGCCCGCTGCCCGCGACCGCTCCACCTTCGTTGGATCGCCGATATTGATCTCGACCGCCCGCGCCCCGTGGAGGTGGACCGCAGCCTCTTGACCCGCGACGCCAAACAAGTCCTTTGCGACCCGGCCGTGGATGTTGTCATCGAACTCATTGGCGGCATCGAGCCCGCGCGCTCGTTTGTCGAAGCGGCTCTGCGCGAAGGCAAGCACGTTGTCACGGCCAACAAGGCCCTGCTGGCCCAACACGGCGCCGAGTTGCTCGGTCTGGCCGCACGCCGAAACGTCCGGCTGCTTTTCGAGGCGTCCGTCGGCGGCGGCGTGCCTGTCATTCGCGTGCTGACCGAATGCCTCGCCGCCAATCGCATCACCCGCATCGAGGGAATTCTCAACGGCACCTGCAATTTCATTCTCACCCAGATGAGCGAGAATGAAATGTCCTTCGAGGAAGCCCTGGCCGAAGCCCAGCGTCTCGGCTACGCCGAAGCCGACCCCACCGCCGATGTCGAAAGCATAGACGCCGCCAACAAAATCGCCATCCTCGCCTCCCTCGCTTTTGGGTGCAATATCCGTCTCGACAAGGTCTATCGCGAAGGAATCACGCGTCTAACCGCGCATGACCTGCGGGCTGCCGAAAGCCGCGGCTATGTCATCCGGCAGCGTGCGGTGGCCGAGCGTCTCGACGGTGGCTTTGCCGTCAGTGTTCGTCCCTCGCTTCTCTCGCCGGACCATGCATTGGCCTCGGTGTCCGGCGTTCTCAACGGCATCGCCATCGAAGGCGAGCCTGTTGGTGCGATCCTGCTGGTCGGGCCGGGTGCCGGCCCGCGCGCCACAGCCAGCGCGGTTCTCAGCGACGTGATCTGGTTGTCCGCTCTTGACCCGGAGCAGCCCGCGCCCGCGCCGTTTCTAACCATTCCCGACACACCGGTCGAAGAAATCGGCGGCGATGGTACCTGCAACGGCTACTGGCTGCGCGTGCTTGCACGCGACCGCCTCAACGCGCCTGCCAGTGTGGCTCGAATTCTTGCCGAGCATCGCATCCCCATCGAAAGTTTGGCAGAGACCGACTGGGGGGCCTCCGATTCCGGTGCCGAATGCGCTGTCGAGGTTTTGGTCGGCGAATGTTTCGAACGCGACTTACAAGCCGCGGTGGCCAAAATCCGCGCGGCAGGTTGGGCGGCTCCGAACGATCCTGTTCTGATCCTCCCGCGAGTGGACTCGCGATTGCACTGACGAGCGAACTGCCCAATCCTGCTGAACCTTCGCCCGATCCCAGCGAGTTTTGCCATGCCGAAAATCCTTCTGATCTCCGCCAACCGCGAGATTCTCCCTTATCCTGTCTTTCCCCTGGGCGTGGCCTACGTCGCAACATCGCTGACCGAAGCGGGCCATTCGGTACGGATCTTCGATGTCAACTGCTTTGAGCCCGAGAGTATCCCTTTTGCCCTGAACAAGGCCCTCGAACAATTTCGCCCCGACCTCATCGGTCTCTCGATCCGCAACATAGACAACCTGACGTTTCCAACAAGCGTCAGCTACATTCCCGAAATCCGCGCTCTGATCGAGGTCTGCCGCGCAACCGCCGGCGACGTTCCCATTATACTTGGCGGCGCCGGCTATTCGCTCTTTCCCGAGGAAGCACTCGCAGCCCTCGACGCCGACTTGGGGATCGTCGGCGACGCGGAAGGTCGCATTGCCAGGGTTGTGCGTGTAATTGTGGAATACGGATTGCGGAATGCGGATTGGGAGAAAGCAGGCATCGGGGGCGTGGTGTATCGAGAAAGGTCAAACGTCCTCCGCACGCCGCCTGCAACCGCTTCCGAGCTGCCGTTTCCGTCATACGCGCCCGACCGCAGAGGTCTGGACCTCGCCTTCTATGACCGCGAGGGCGGCATGGGCAACATCCAGACCAAGCGAGGGTGCCCCTGCCGCTGTCTCTATTGCACCTATCCCCTGCTCGAGGGCCGGCGTTTCCAAACCCGCCCCGCCGAAGCCGTCGCCGACGAGATCGCCGTGCTTCTCTCGCAGGGCGTCCAGTATCTCTACGTTGTGGACAATTATTTCAACGCCCTTGCCGACCACGCGGAAGCCGTTTGCCGTGCCCTCATCGCGCGCGGCCTGAGCGTCCCCTGGTCGTGTTTCGCCCATCCCGCCTATCTCGACGAACCTCTGGCCGCGCTGATGAAACAGGCCGGCTGCGCCAGCGTGGAGCTCGGCAGCGATGCCGGCTCGACGACCATGCTTGAAAGCCTCCGCAAGGACATGACCCCGGAACAAATCCTGGCTGCCTCGAACGCTTGCCGCGGCGCCGGCCTCCCGTTCGCTCATTACCTCTTGCTCGGAGGCCCAGGGGAAACCGAAACAACTCTGGCCGAGACCTTTGATCTTATGGACCGCTGCGATCCAACAGCCGTTATCGTCATGTGCGGCATTCGCATTTACCCCGGAACCCCGCTTGAATATCGCGCGCGCGAGGAGGGTCTGCTAACGGCCAGGGATCCTCTGCTCGAGCCGAAATTTTATATCTCACCGGCTATCCGCAGCTCGCTGCTCGAGCGCGTGGCCGACGCCGCCTCGCGCAGGCCCAATTGGATTGTTCCGGGGCTTGGCATCAATCTCTCGCCGCGCCTCACACGCAAGCTGCGCGACCTCGGCCACAAAGGCCCTATGTGGGAACTTCTGGGAAAACGAAAACGGGCAAAGCCGTTGACGCACAATCCCTGAGCCTTTGGAGAGTCGGCTTCCATCCCGACTGCCTCTGGCTCCACCGCAACCGCAGGATTGTCCAGTTCCGCCGACCAGCGCGCCCTTGCCCGCTCTATACCTTCTCCCACGCATCCTTACCGATACCACTCCCAGCGCGCCGCGCGCGCCGCGCCACCTTTTCGCGTGATCACGAGCACCCCCCCTGGATAGGGATTCTCGTTCGGGTCGTTCGATGAAACCAGCAGCCGCTCGTCATCCACTCCGCGCGGGCATTGCGAGGGATTTACCAGTACATGGACAATACTGGACTGTCCGGGCGCAAGCGTCAGAGGCGATGACGCAGTGGGATTGGGCGACCAGCTGATCCACGCATCGCCGTCGCGCCGCGCAATCCCTGTAACCCGCAGCGTGTCGTTGCCGTCGTTGTAAATGGTGAAAGACTGGGCGAGCACGTTTGCATTGAAGGTCGCGCGCGCCGAGCCAATCTGTCCCGGCGAAACGGTCACAGTCGGGTCGCTCGAACTGACTTTTGTAAAGACACCGTTGCCGTCAAGGTCGTGATAGAAATCCGCGCTCGATATAGTCCCGTTCGCGGCGGCCGAACTGGACACCTGATATTTCACGAAGGCTTGCACATTTGTGTAGTCTGTAATCTGCGCGATGCCGTCGGTCAGATCGCATGCCACACGCATGGACTGCGTGCCGGTGGTGGCTGCCAGAGCCAGGAGCGTACCGCCAGCGCGGTCTATCGGTTTGTAGGAATTCCAGGCCGGTGTGGCAGGCGGCCCGATCCCGCCCCAATACGTCACATGGCCGCGCTGCGCATGATTCAACCCCGCGACCGCATACAGGCGCGGCCGATAGTCGTTTCGGTCGTCGTTGTAAAACGCCTCGTCGAAGCAGAAGTTGGCTGCTTTCACATAGTCGTAGGCCACCCACATGAAGCCCTTGCTGCCTGCACCCGAGCTGTTGTAAGTCCCCCACGTGTTTCCCCACGAATTGGCCACCAGAAACGCCCCGTATCGCGTGGTCGTCCCGTCGTTGTAAGCACGGTTATCGTCGTAGCCCACAAAGGTCATGGCGTGGCTGCCGTGGTCTGCTTCGCCCGCATGCGAGAACAACACGCCGTTCTGGATGCCGCGGCCTGCATTGTCGTAAAAAATCGGATGCCAGTTGGCATATACATTGGTGCGTGTGCACGCAAGGTTGCCGTTGGCCAGATGCTGCTTGAGCGCCGCAATGCCCGCGTCGCTGGTCAGGGAAAGTGTGCGGACGGTCGAGGTGCGGCGTTTGAGCGCGTCTATCCAGGCGGCCTCGGTCGGCCAGTGGAGATAGTCGGATTGGTTGTAGGGCATCAGGCTCCACGAGCATGCGCCAACCTCGCTCAGGCGGGCCACGACCGCTGGCGTGGGCGCTCCCTCGTCTATGCCGCCGTTGACCAGAGCATACATAAACGCCGGGGAGCAAATTTTTGTATTATCGCCGTTCGACACCATCAGGTTCTCGTCCCGCGCCTGCGTGTAGGTGTTGTAGTAGTAGCACGAAGCCCACGCCGTGCATGAGCCCTGACTGCCCTGGCTGCGGATGGGGGGAAAGTATTGCGACAGGGCATTGTCGGCGAGCGCCAGCTTGCCGCCGTCCTGAAGCGCGGCTCGTGCGCGCGCCAGATCATTCGGCGCGATTGGCCCGGCCGGTTTCGTCACCCGCTCGATGTACTCTTTTTCTTCCGGAGTCGGCGGCCGATCGCCCAGTCCCGGCACCGCCGCGGCGTTCGGATCGCCGCCGAGGTCTTCGACGACATGGGGCTCGACTTTCGTAACGCCGGCCAGCGAAGCGAGCGCGGTTGTTTTTGCTTCCTCGACCGCCGCCAGCAGCCGCCCCTCCGGCGCAAGCGTCAGCACCGCCCCGCCCATCGCCCGCACGCTTTTCGCCAGCACAGCCGCATCCGTTTTGTCGTCGGGTGTCAACCACACCAAGCGGCGGCCGTCGGGCGTGGCAAGTGCGCGACGCAAATCGGCTGCAGCTGGCGGCGCTGGACGTTCTATCGGCTGTGCGGTTTCCGCAGCTGTGGAGCCAAGGGGTACCGTGAAATTCAGTTGAGTCGGCGCGATGCGGATGTCCGGGATTCCCGTGACCGTGAAGCAGCCCGCTTCTGTCCGTGTATTATTGCTTTCGTTGGTTTCGGGCACCGTGTTGGT
>JADFCW010000052.1 GCA_017161705.1 Candidatus Sumerlaeota bacterium
TGGTATCTACGCGGCCCTCGAGCGAATGCGAGCCGGCTGTGGCGGTCCATGCCGGACTGATATACGTGGCGGTCTGCCCTGCGTTGAGCCTCACGTCGGTCCACCAGTTGCGCGACTGGCCGTCGAGAAGAATCTCGACCCGAAACGCTGGCGTCTGGCCTGTGCCTGTGCACTGATAGCGCATGCACAGCCGAATGGATTGCCCGTGCGCGATATTGTATGGCTTCGGCAGCTCGTTGCCCGCCGCGTCGCCCGGATACACATCGAGAGGGAACAGGTCCCAGGGAGCTGTGCTGACCGTTTTTTCGATTCGCAACTCATCCACAAACGCACCGTCGTCCACATTCGATCCGTCGCTGGTGAAAAGCAGCCCTATCCACACCTGAGAGCGGCCAAGAACATTCCCCAGGGTGGGTACCGATGAAAAGCCGATAGACCGCGGGACCCAGCCTTGCGTGTCGCCGCTCAGCTGATAACCGTAAAACTGATTTCCATCCACAGAGACCATATACTTGAACCAGTCGTAATCTTTCTCGGATTGATTCCACAGATAGAAGGTAAAAGTTCCCGAGGTTGCATCGGCCAGGCTGAACGGTCCATAGATCGCCCATGCGGACATGTTATTGGCGTAGTAATAGTAGTTGGGGTCGCGTCCAAGGCTTCCGCCGCGGCAACACCAAATACTCTTGCTGCCTGCGTAAGGCGGCGGGGTGTTGCAGGTCGTGTCGTCCCACGTTGGATTGCCGGAGACCGACCAGCCGGCACCGGGCCAAGTTCCCTCAAATGTCTCGTATAGAATAGTTGTCGCCTGCGGCTGTGGAGCGTGGATCGGCGGCGTTGTCCGCACTCCGGCTGGAAGCGTCTCCATGCATTCCTCGACGCGCACGGTGTCGGCCGGCGCAACCGTCGCCGCAAATAGGAAGAACACACTCAAGGCGCAAAGCGCAAAGGCGGAGCCTCGTGCACCGTACTGCTCGCGCAGCCATATCCCTTTGCTTTTCATTTTAACCTCTCCAAAAACGTGGCGTTTACCGCCTCGGGTATGTCCGCTATTCCTGCGGATCAAACAAAAACCGGAAATCCAACTCAACCTGCTCTTCCTTCAATGTGTCAGGAAACGGCGCCAACTGTCCAGTGGTCTCCAACGCTCGCCGTGCAATTCCATCTAGAACCGAATCTCCTGTGCTTTCGAGCACTCGAATGTTCACGATCTTGCCGTCGCGCAAAATCGTAAACCGTATCAGGCAGGAAACCCCCGGCGAACGCAAATGGCGGGGCACATTAAAATTGCGGTCCACCTGCATCTGGGCCGAGAGCGTGTAGTATTCGTAGTCGGTTAGAATGGCGGGCGGGCCGGTTCCTCCGGGAATTCCCGGTACTCCGCCTGGTTGACCCGCTTTGGTTCCCGCCCCGATGTTCATGGTTGCAATCGGAGCGCTGCCAGTAGGTGAAGGCGCCGCTGGCGCAGGGCTGGGTTTTGGCCCGGCAGTCTTGGCGGGCGGCCCGGGCGTGGGCGCCGCGGTCTTCGCAGGGGCAACGGTTTTTTCGGGCGTCTTGGCGGGTGTCGGCGCAGGGGTTGCGGTTTTTTGAGGTGTCGGTGTTGGCGTTTTCTTTTTCTCCGGGGTCTTTTTCGGAGTTGGGGTCGGCGTTTTCTTCTTCGGCACGGCAATCGTTTTTTTCGCTGCAACGGTCGGTTGCGGTGTCAGAGTCACCGGCGGCGGAGTGGTTTTCGCGGCCATCGGAACAGGAGTTTTCACCTTCAACGGCGGCGTTGGCGCGCCCGCACCGCCGTATTGGCCGGTGCCGGCGGGGATCACGCGCACCATTTGCGCCGGCGGTTTCCTGACTTTTGGCGTCGGCTGCAGCCACGAAACCAACATCAAGCACAACGCCGCCAGCACATGGCCGATCAGCGAAACGATCGTCATGCGGATCATTTCTTTTCCGTCTCCAGCGGCATTGTGATCACCCCGACACTGTCCAGTCCCACTTCGCGTGTTACGGCGAGCACTTTCAGCAGCGCCTCGCACGGCACCAGCCGGTCGGCCTCAATAAGAATGTCCAGTTCGGGCGCATAAAGTCGCTTGTAGTCGGCGAGCTGGGTTTTTAAATCCTCGAGGTCCACCCGTCGGTCTTCCAGATACATCCGCGGTGCGGCGTCCGGCGTATCTGGCTTCTGAATCTGAATCGTGTAGCTTTTCCGCTCGGTCAGCAGCGGCGCATTCTCCACCACCGGCAGGTCTATTCGCAATCCGCTCTTTAGGGTCGGGGCGACGATCATGAACACGATCAGCAAATTGCACATCACGTCCAGCATCGGCGTCAGATTGATCGCGGCCAGCGGCGGCGCGATAACGCGTCTTCGTGGGAGCGGCATGGTTGGTCTTTACCCCCGTCTCAGATACTTGTTTTCAGTTTTCATTTTCCCTGCTGCAAAATGCGCTTCTGAATCACGTTTGACAACTCTAGGGCGAAGGAATCCATCCGTGTGACCAGAATCTGAATTTTGTTCGTCAAATAGTTATAACACACCACAGCGGGAATCGCTGCCAGCAGGCCAAACACCGTCGCGCCCAGGGCGGTTGAAACCGCGGGCGCCAGATTCTGAATCGCCGAAACTCCCTGCACGGACAGTTTCTGGAACCCTACGAGGATTCCCCACACCGTGCCAAGCAGACCGATGAACGGTGTCACAGCCGCCGTGGTCGCAAGAAAAATCAAATAGCTCTCCAAATGCCTCACCTCGTTCTCGCAGGTGCGCTGCAGCACGCGCTCTATACTGACCTTTGCCAGCTCCAATCGGTTTGAAAATCCCAACGGCGCCGCGTCCCGATACCAGTTTTCGATCTGCAGCTCCAGATAGACTTCCCGCAAGACCAGTGCCAGCGGGCTGTCCGGATACTCGCTGGCGTGTTTATAGGCCTCGTCCAGACTTCCGCTGCCCGACATGCACAGGTCAACAAATTGGTCCGTCTGTTTGTTCGCATGATAAATATGCAAAAACTTATACCCGATTACCGCCCACGAAACCACCGAGAAAAACGTCAACACGACATAGCAGATTTTCCCGATCAGATCTGAATCTTGGATGGCCTTGATCAAACTCCCTTCGATTAAGCCTCCAGATTTCATCGGGGCCTGCGCAACCATCAGGCCCAGCGACAGCGGATCGCCCAGCAGCGAGTTCAGTAGGGACAACAATTCACTCATTGGTCTGTTCCTTCTCCTCGGTTCAGCTGCAGAAGTGGTTCCTTAGCGTTGGTTTGTTGATAAGCACAACAAAGACAATATTCTATCCAGATCTTCCGGGCTGCTGTAGTAAATCTCGACTCGCCCTTGTGTCTTGCCTTTTGACTTGACACATACTTTTGCTCCAACACGCTCGGACAATTGCTCTATCAAGCTGGCAAGCTGCGGGTCGTCTTCGATCTTCTTTCGGGTTTTGACTGCTTTGGTTTTGCCCAATCGTGTGGCAAGTTGTTCGGCTTGACGAACGGACAGTTTTCGCGCCAGGATTTGCTGGTGCAGGTGTGCCTGCTTGTGCGGATCCTCGACAGCGAGCAACGCTCTGCCGTGGCCGGCCGTCAAAGTTCCTCCCATAATGTCTTGTTGGACATTGGGTGGCAATTTCAGCAATCGCAAGGCATTGGCAACGGAAGAGCGCTTTTTCCCGACGCGCGCGGCCAACTCCTCTTGGGATAAGCCGAACTCATCTATCAGGGTCTGGTAGGCGCGGGCCTCTTCAATGGCATTCAGGTCCTCGCGCTGGACATTTTCCAGAAGCGCCCACTCGAGCATCTCCCTCTCGGTTGGCTCCACAATTATGGCGGGAATATGTGTTTTTTCGGCCTTGATTGCAGCCCGCCATCGGCGCTCGCCCGCAACCAACTGATACTTGCGATCCACGCGACGGACAAGGATCGGCTGAATGACACCCTGGGCGCGTATGGATTCGGCCAGTTCATCCAGAGCGGCGTCGGAGACAGTCGTTCGGGGCTGGTAGGGATTTGGTACAATTAGGTTTACATCTATTTCGGCAACCGCCTTTACGTCGGGTATCGCTTCGGGCACGGGAATCGGCTCAGCCGTGGGCAGCAGCGCGTCAAGTCCCCGCCCCAGCGCTTTGCGCTTCACATGCATGGATAACCTCCTCGCATAACTGAATATAGGCCGCAGCGCCCGCGGATCGAAAATCGTAGAGGATAATCGGCTTGCCGTAGCTGGGAGCTTCGCTCAAGCGGACAGACCGCCCGATCAATGTGCGGAATACCCGGTCGCCAAAATGCCGTCGAACTTCCTCGACCACTTGATGCGAGAGATTTGTCCGCCCATCGTGCATAGTCATCAGCACGCCAAGAATCTCCAAATTGGGGTTGAGAGACGACTTGACGCGGCGAATTGTCTCGACCAACTGGGTCAAACCTTCGAGTGCATAGTATTCGCATTGAACCGGTATGATGATCTGCTGGGATGCGGTCAGCACATTGATTGTCAGAAAACTCAGAGCGGGCGGCGAGTCTATGACTACATAATCAAACCGGTCAGCTATTGGGAGAAGGGCGTTTTGAAGCCGCCGCTCCTTGTCATTGAATTCCAGCAACTCGATGTCGGCTCCAAATAGCTGGGAAGTAGAGGGCACTAGGAACATATTGTCTAGGCCGCAAGGATAGAGCGCGCGACTGATTTCCACGCCGTCCAGAAGCACATCGTAGATGGATGTGGTAATCGAGGCTTTGATCAAGCCAAGGCCGCTGGTTGCGTTGCCTTGAGGGTCCATATCCACAAGGAGAGCCCTTCGGCCTGCGGCAGCGAGGCAAGCAGTGAGATTGATGGCGGTAGTCGTTTTTCCAACGCCGCCTTTTTGGTTGGTGATACCAATAATTCGGGCCATTCTAACCGCTCAAAATGAAATATCCATGGCGCAGAGATGAAAATGTTTCACGTGAAACACTTCTTTTCCGACTTTGCTCCCGGGCCCTTCGCAAATGGCTTTCCGCCATCCTGTTTCCCCAATCTGTCTTGTGGCAATACCATCCGCCTTTCTCTTCTTTCAAGCAAATACTGAATCGCCAATTCTGATTTCTGGATGATTTTTTGCCCTTCGACTTGACTTTCCCATATCACTTCTTAGTTTCTCACCGATGTTCACTGCAAAGGAGACCCCATGCGCGCATTCGGTGTTATCTTTGACGCAGATGGTGTTCTGTTCGACAGCGAACAGCAGAGCCTCGAAGCCCTGCGCATGGCCATCGCGGAGCTTACGAACGGCGCCGTATCGCTCGACTCGCTGCGCATGGATTTTATTTGCGGCCGAGACGACAACGCCATTGTTTCCCTTCTTAACCATCATTACGGCCTATCCCTCGATCCCGCGCACTTCCGCGCGCACAAGATTGATTGCTACCGTCGCGCCATGACGAAAGACCCCATATCCATGGCTTCCGGAGCCGAGGCGCTTCTGCGCCAACTGGAATCCGAGCAAATCCCGTTTGCGATCGCAACCGGAGCGATTCGCGAAAAACTTGATCTTTCGCTCTCGGCACTCGGTCTAGTGGGACGATTCCCGACGATTGTCACCGCCGACGATGTCTCATCGGGCAAACCGGATCCTGAGATTTTTCTACTGGCAGCCAGGCGTTTGGGATTGCCGCCCCGCCGTCTTGTCGTAATTGAAGACACAATCAACGGAGTCATTGCCGCGAATCGCGCAGGAATGCTGTCCGTGGGCGTTGTTGGGACCTTTACCCGCGAGCAACTTGCCCAGGCGCATCATGTAGTTTCCGGCCTGTATGAACTCAACGTGGAGCGCCTTGCCAATTGGATAGAAGTATTCGATCCGTTACCGTCAAACCGCGCCCGTGCAGATTCCAGAGGAGACGGACCATGAGCGTTATCTCTCGCCATTTGGTTTTCCTGGTCGGAGCGGTACCCGCTATGTTCAGCAACCTGGCTAATCCGGCATCGCCGGACGTAAGCGTATTTCGCCAGTATCTGCAACAGGGAGATTATGAGAGAGCGCTGAATGAGATTCGCAAAGATTTAGATCCTGCGAGGCAACCGGATCTGGCTTACGGCTATCTTTATTGCTTGTACGAACTGGGCAAGTATGGTCAGTTGATTCGCGCCGTGCAATCGAAGCGTTTTGAAAATGTTGCGGGCGAATCGCGCACGCAGATTCTTGCCGGTCTTGCCATTTTCCATCAGGGCAATATTCCTGCTGCCGCAGTGGTTTGGGCGGCAAATGCTGCATCGAATCCGAAAGATGACAAAACGTGGGAGTGTTTGCGCACGGCTGTTCTATCGGCTCCACGCCGGCAGAGAACGCGTACGGTCGAGGCGGCTCTTTCCATGCTGAAAGGGCAGCCGTTTGGCGAGGCATTGCTTCTTGGGGTTGCGGATATGATTCGCGGGGATACAAAAAGCGCTGAAAGGCGGTTGCGGGCCGCGCACGAGATGTTTCCTGAGAGCGTAACAGCCGTTCAAGCCTTGCTGGATTTCTACCGCCATGAGGGGATGCAAGCGGAGGCAAATGTTTTGGAAAAAGAAATAAGTGAAAAAGGACGGAAAGGCGATAACTCTAATAATATCAATAATTCACAGTTGGCGCCGGTCGGGTCGGCCATCGGTCACTACAGCCTTCCTTGGCCCGAGGGCCATACTTACTACTGCGCTTCTCATCGCGGCCGTCGCGACACGCCTCACAAGGACCGTGGTCAATACGCGCTCGATTTTTACCTGCCGCATGGAACGCCGATTCTTGCCGCGCGCGCCGGCATCGTGCGCGAGGTTGCCGACACCGTGAAGATTTTTGGCATGCGGGAATTTGAAACGTACGTCCTGGTCGAGCATGACGACGGAACATGGGCGAGGTACTTTCATATTACTCCCGGGGCCACACCGCTGCTTCTCAACCGACGGATCGAACAAGGCCAGATGCTAGGGATTGTAGGGCGAACGGGCCGCACCCAGTCGCGCCATCTGCATTTCGAGGTTCTGCGCAAAGCCCCGTGGCGGCGCGATGTGCCGGAGATATACAGCCG
>JADFCW010000382.1 GCA_017161705.1 Candidatus Sumerlaeota bacterium
GTCGGACGAAGGTGATCCCGAGGTTCACGTCGGAGTCGAGTGGGATGGGGTTAGTGTTTGCGGTGTTGGTGGATGTGTCGGAGGGATGGCGGGGAGTACGGATGAGGGGGTATGTGGAGGAGCGGTTGAGGCAGATGCTGGTGGATCCCGATAGCCAGTGGGAGGATTCAGAGTTGAAGAAACTGGTGGCGTGATGCTGAAAGGACGGAGGTTACATCATAACCTTTTTACAGGAAAAAAAGGACTTGACCTGTAGGGGACTTTAACTACTACAAGCGGTTCGGTTTTCAGAATCATCCAGAATTGGTTCAAGAGGGCATCCCACACAAAGTTTTTCTCGTTTTGCCATTCACCGAAAAAGCGCCAAAAGGCATTGTTACGTTTCATGAAGGATTCTTGGCAAATGGCGAGCAAATCGCTCCACCTCGCCGCTTTTCCGCTGCACTCTATCGCGGCAGGTGAGCTTAGTCGTTGGAGTAGATGATGGAGGGAATAATCGTTTGGTGTGCCATTCTCATTCCGTCAGCGATTGTTGGGTTATTATGCGGCTACCTTTCGAGAGGCAAATGGGGGCTTGTTATTGCTGGAGCTGTGCCCTGGTTTGGCCTCTTGGCAGCGTTACTCTATACTGAATATCTTCTTCCGTATCGTGGGGGCGGCGCATCAATGTGGCCAGTTGCTCAATTGTTTGGGGGGACAGTTGCAGCGGCAACTGGCCTAATTGCGTGCCTGTTTAGCAGAAAGTACTTATTCAGATACGATTTGCGGCGGATTGCTGCCGTGAGCCAGCGCCGCCGGAAGTATAAATGAACTGGAAGACCACCCTCACATTCGCATTTATGGCGCAGTTTCTGAGCATCCTCGGCTTTTCCTTTGCAACGCCGTTTCTGCCCTTTTTTGTGGCCGAGCTTGGCGTGTCGAATGCCGGCTCGCAGGCCTTCCATGCCGGGCTTGTGCTGTCATCCGGCGGTTTCACATTTGCGATATTCGCGCCGGTATGGGGCGTGTTGGCGGATCGCTACGGGCGAAAATCCATGGTCTGCCGGGCCATGTTCGGCGGGGCGCTGGCAATCCTCCTGATGTCCTTCGCGCGGACAGTGCCGCAACTGGTCGCCTGCCGGGTGCTTCAGGGGGTATTCAGCGGGACGATCGCGGCCAGCATCGCCCTCGTCGCCAGCGTTACGCCGCTGAATCGCAGCGGCTTTGCCCTGGGGATGATGCAGGCCGCAGTGTTTGTCGGCCACGTGGTTGGGCCGTTCTTCGGCGGATTGGCCGCCGATACCTTCGGCTATCGCGACAGTTTCCGGATCGGCGCCCTGTTGACCGCACTGGGAGGGATCTTGACTCTGCTCGGAACCCACGAGGACTTCACGCCCCCGGAACGAGGAACGGCGAACATCAGTCCGGGCTTCTGGGAGATCTTGATGCTGCCTGGATTTCTGCTCGGCGTGGCGGTTTTGTTCAGCGTGCGGCTAAGCAACAGCATCGCGAACCCCTCCTTCCCGTTGATTGTCAGGGATATGGTTGACTCGCAAGCCAACCTGAACACCATGACGGGGATGATCATCGGCGCTGCCGCCGTCGCGGGCGCCATCGCGGCGGGAGTGCTTGGGCACACCTCGGACCGGATCGGCCAGCGCAGCGTCCTGATTGCGTGCTGCCTTGTCGCCAGTGCAGCTTCGATCGGGCACTACTTCGCCTATGGCTTGCCGACTTTGTTCATCGCGCGCATACTGTTTGGCTTCGCGGTGGCTGGCATGATGCCCGTGGCTAACACCTTGATTAAAGCGGTTGTTGACGCCCGCTCCATCGGAAAGGCGTTCGGGCTGGCCACGTCTATCAGCATGTTAGGCACTGCCTTTGGCCCGATGTTTGGCGGATTGATGGCCATGAAAACGGGCATCCGAACCCCGTTTCTGGTCACCGCTGCGGGGCAAGCGCTGCTTGTTGTTCTGGCTTGGGCGTCTTTCAATGGACGGCGCAATGTTTAGTTAGGACCGAGAGGATTACGCACAAGTGAAAAATTTGCCGAACAAGCCGGATGCACGCGACAGCTTACAGCCGCGCATGATCCGCATACCTTCGCCGAGTCTTATGAGGGGCGAGTGAGAGACCGAGCGCCCTTCCTCGGCATTCTCCCTGTCCTTGCCTGTGCTACCTGCCGCCCTCGACCTTGGGGACGATGAGGATCGTCGCTCCGGGCTGGACGATGGTATCCAGGTCTGCAGCCAAGTCGTTCACCCGCAGACTTCCCATCCGCTCGCCCCCGCCGCAGAGGTCATCCGCAGCCTCCATCAGCGTGCCGTCCTGCCCCAGCATCCTGCCCGAACCTTCGGCGCTGAAGACGTCCTTCACCGTGCCGCCATCCCGCACCTCGACCTGAATCGGTTCGCCTGCCAAACGAAAAATCTCTACCTGTCGAGTAGACATAGCACCTCCTTTTGGTCTATTATCCCTCACAGAACCAGACGTGCGGCTTTCCCGCATACGGCCCTTCGGCAACCCTTCCTCTGCGTGTAGTCAGGGTGTAAAGGTTGTGGTGTATCCTGGGTTCGGACAGCGGGTTGTGCGCAAAAAAGCGCAGGCAACGCTCAAACGTGTAGCTCCTCTTTTGACTCCGACTGTTCAGCCACTTATACGCCAGCTT
>JADFCW010000383.1 GCA_017161705.1 Candidatus Sumerlaeota bacterium
GAGCGGGTTGGCCTGCTGCTGCGGGGGCAAGAGATTGTCCGGCCGCGGCGGCGGTGAGGGCCGCGGCGGTGTGGGCGAGAAACTGTCGCCGACTTTTGCATTGGCTCATGGCAAGTCTCCTTTTCATTGATGGCGGATCGGACAGGTCTCGGCTCCGTCTGACCGACCGGTTTGGATATATGCGTTACATGGCTGTTCGGGCCGCGCTCAGGCCGATGAGCGACAGGAACTCGGCGCGGGTTCGCGTCTGGTTACGAAAGGCGCCGAGCATTTCGCTGGTGACGGTGCGCGCGTGCTGTTTTTCGATGCCGCGCATCGAGATGCACAGATGCTGGGCGTCCACGACTACGGCCACGCCCCTGGGCCGAAGAATGTCCTGAAGGCACTCGGCGATCTGGACGGTCATGCGCTCCTGCAGTTGGAGGCGGCGCGAGAAGACCTCGACGATGCGTGGGATTTTGCTCAGGCCGATCAGGCGGCCGTCGGGCAGATAGGCGATATGGACATGGCCGAAGAACGGCAGCAGATGGTGTTCGCAGAGGCTGTAAAAATCAATGTCTTTGACGATGACCATCTCGTCATATTTCTCGGAGAACACAGCCCCTTCGACGATATGCTCGACGCGCTGGGAGTAGCCCTGGGTCAGAAAGGCGAAGGATTCGGCGACGCGGCGCGGGGTG
This sequence comes from Candidatus Sumerlaeota bacterium, assembly GCA_017161705.1. GTDB lineage: Bacteria > Sumerlaeota > Sumerlaeia > JADFCW01 > JADFCW01 > JADFCW01. The sequence goes on from JADFCW010000383.1 coordinate 681, forward strand.
TCGCGCAGCCCTTCACGTTGCGGGTTTTCGCCCAGTTGGACAAGCAACTGGCGAACGAGCGGCTCGATGCGGCTTTCGAGCGGTCCTGTTTTCCGGCATCGAACGGTTGCCGGTGATGTTGCGCGTCTCACGCCCACGCCCTCCGGGGTAGAATTAGTCTTTTTCGGGCAGCCCACGCCCGCATGGGTTCAAGCGCCTATCACTGCCCTTGGCGGTTTGCAAGTGCGCATGTTGATGGATGTGCGAAATGCGGCTGGCGTGGTGGGCATGGACAGATGAGTTAACAGAATGCGAGACTAGGCAAGATGCGAGACCGTGCAAGATGGCTATATTTCAGGATGGAAAATTCGCAGGCGGCCGGAAAAGCCGGGACAATCGTTTGTCTTGCGATGAACCACGAGAGCAAAGCGGCAGCATGGCTGCCGCAGTCCAAAAGTTTTGCTTCGCAGGTTCCTGATACGGCAAAGCGGAATGCTGTTGCGTTGGACTGCGGCAGCCGCGCTGCCGCTATTGCCTGACAAGCTTCGATCCACCGAACGCGGCCTGTAGCCAAAACCAACCGTCAGCGGCTCCATAAAAGATGCACGCGCTTTGGCTAGGTTTTTCGACGAAAGACCAACTGCATAACGGGCAGGAAAACCTGCACCGCTAACGTTGGGAAAGAATACGGCAGATCGAAGTGTGAACTACGAACGGCAAACTGAAGTTTGGACTACGAACGGCACGCTGAAGCGTGAACTACGAACGGCAAACGGAAGTTCGATCTACCTGCGGGGGTTGTCTGCGGGAACTTTGCGGTTGACAGTTTTTTGGCGCTCTTCGCAATTGTATTTTAGCTGTTTACCAAGAATTTCCCAATGAAAGGAGCAATGGAGATTTATGAGTCGTACCGAGTCAATATCTCACCGCATTCTGCTGGGTTGTATGGCTGTGATGGCCGCGCTTGCGACTGTCGCATGTCAGAGTGAGTATCGCAAACACATGGACCTGGGCAAGGAACTGAGCCGCGCCAAACGCACTGACGAGGCGCTCAAGGAGTTCGAGCTGGCGGCGCAGGCGGCGCCCAAGGAGGCCAAGCCCTATTACGAGATGGGGAAAATCTATCGGGGCCAAAAGAAATGGGCCGAGGCTGAAAAGGTTCTCCGCAAGTCCATTGAAATCGATCCTGAATATCCTCACAGTTATCCCGATTTGATGGAAGTGTTGATTGCTCTGGGCAAGCTCGAAGAGGCTGCCAAAATCGGAACGACCGCGTTGGGTATCACGGCGGTCAAGGCCGACATCAAGGAATCGCGCGCTGTTCAAGAACAAATGGCGGCCATCGAAAAAGCGCGGAAGAGCAAGCCGGCGGAGCCGCGGACCGACAACGCCGCTGCAGGGGCGGGGCCGACTCCGGGCGACTCGGCGACTTCGGCGCCGGCGGCCGCAGCGCCGGCCAAATAAAATGCCCGAACGCTTTGGGCGAGATAAACGGAGAAGGAAACATGGACAGCCGGGAACGTTTCCAAAGGGCACTGCGGGGCGAACCTGTGGACCGTGTGCCGTTCTTTCCTCTACTCATGTTTTTCGCCGCCGATCGCGCCGGCCTCAATTATCGGGAGTATGCAACGAACGGCCGGGCGCTCGCCCAAGCGCAATTGAAGATGCACGAGCGCTTCGGGATCGAGGCGGTCAGCGCGTGTTCCGATGCATTCCGGCTGTCGGCCGACTTGGGCGGCGAAATGGAGTATCCGGAGGATCGCACGCCGTCGCTGCGCAAACCGCTTATTCAATGCGAGGCTGATTTAGCCCGACTGGGCCGGCCGGACCCCACGCGTGCGGGCAGCCGGATGAACGACCGCTTGATCGCTGTGGCGGAGATGGCGCGTGCCGCCCGCGACCGCTGCCATATTCTCGGCTGGGTCGAGATGCCTTTTGCGGAGGCCTGCAATCTGTGCGGTGTGCAAAA
>JADFCW010000384.1 GCA_017161705.1 Candidatus Sumerlaeota bacterium
GAGACGGCGAACGCTTTCGCCGCACTCATCATATCGAGGGCCCTTATCTGATCGCTGCCGGGCGCCGCGTGCCCGGAAAAGGCTTCGATCTGCTCGCACGCTGCTTCCGCACCTTTGTCCAGCGCCACCCGCACTGGCGGTGGGTGCGGGCCGGACTGGGCGGCGAGCCCCCAACGACCGAAACACCGCCGAACGTACTGGATCTTGGCTACCTGGAAAAACAAGACCTCTGGGATGCAATGGCCGGAGCCACGGTCTTTTGCCAGCCGTCCTACTACGAGTCGTTCTCTTACGTTCTCATGGAAGCCTGGTCGCAAGGCACACCGGCGCTGGTGAATGCCAATTGCGACGTGCTGCGGCAGCAGTGCGAAGCGGCTGGCGGTGGTCTGTGGTTTGCCGATGAGGACGACTTCGAACGCGCGCTCGTTTTTCTGGAAAATCATCCGGACGTTGCGCGCCAGCTGGGCCAACAGGGCCGCCAGTATGTGGCCGAGAATTTCCGCTGGTCGGACGTCATCGATCGCGCCGAACAGCTGTTCCGCGACTGTGGATGGATGCAGAACGAATAGGCGGCTGTTCTGTTGTCAGTTGCCGCCGACGCGGGTCGGGGGAGCGTCTTCGCGCGGCTGGCCGCGCCGGTAGAGCACAGGGCGCTCCAGCGGCGGCAGTTTGATTTCGCTTCCGTCGGGCAAGCGCTCGATCAGCATGTGCCACAACCTCGGGTCGGTGCTGCCTTCGGGATGGCTCAGCGAACGCGACCCAATTTTGGTGGGACCGTCCACACCGTTGGCAAAGAGAAAATTCGGCGTTCGCTCGAATACAAACAGCGCGCCGCCGGCCAGCGCTTTGGCGTTGCCGCCATGGCCGAACAGACGGATATGGTCGCAGTCGCGCACCAGAACCATCGGGGAATTGCCCTCGTACTTGGTGCCGAAAATCGAGACATTGCGCGCGCCGCGAAATTCGACAGCCGCATCGCTGGTGGAATGCTGCGGACTGAATTGGTAGAAATGCAGGGGCCCTTGCGCCCCGTCGGCCAGCAGATAGCGAAAGCTGCGGTCCACGCCGGTCCCACCCGATGCCCGATAGTTATACCAATTGCCGCCGCCGTGCCCGCTGATCAGAACCGCAGGCGTAACGCGCGGCGAACCTGGGCCGGCCGCCGAGCCGCGGTTCTTGTTTTTCGCGCCCGTCAGCGTTCGCTGATGGATCTCCACAGACCTAAACACCGATCGGCCTCCGCAGCGCCAATGCAGCGCACGGACATCGGGTGTGTCGGCCGGTGAAATCAGCCCCAGAAACGCCAGCACGGTTTCCGCATCCGCAGCGTCGGCTGTGCGCACCAGCGGGGCCGGCTTTTCCGGTCCTTCGAATCTGTCCCCGCCCGTTGCCAGAAGGATCGACAGGTGCTGGCCGGCGCCGACAAGTTTCGTGCCCGGTTTCAGATCCAGCGTCCGCGTCAGGCGGTAACAACCTTTGGGAAGGAAAACGATTTCGTTCTCCTCGATGGCGCGCTGAATCGCCGCGGTGTCGTCGCTGCGGCCGTCGCCTTTGGCCGAATACGGCGGTGCTTTGACATTTGCCGCCCCGGCCGACTCGAAACTGGGGAAGGACTGCAGCTGCTCGCGCAAATCCGGCAACGGCGACTCGCTGGCGCCCGGCCACTCGATTTTGGGAATGGACTGCAGCCACACATGGCGGCTTTGCAAATCGGGCGGCGGCGACTGATCTTTTTCCACCTCCCGCACCTCTTCGACCGCTTTGCCGTCCACATAGACCGGATAGCGATATTCGCGCCCTTGATTTTGACGCGGACGGCTGCTGTGCGCATACTCGCGGATGTGCAGCCAGCCGTCCGGATTGCCGCCCAGCTCGGTTTTCTGATCGGGATCCACGACCGCTTTTGTTGCATTGCGAACATAGACATTGTGAAAATAGACACCCCGCCCGGACGAAACCACCGTGCGCTCCGGCCGCGCCAGCGCCCCCCCGCAGAACTCGATCTGGCTGTCCACGAGCGTCAATTCGCCGCAGTGCGTGCTTGACGCGCCCGGTACCACTTGAATGAGCGGACCGGCGCATCGGTCGGCGACAATCTTCAAACCGGAGGCCACAAGCGTCTGCCGGCTGGTGCTGCGAATGGCCGCCTCGGTCTGGCCGCGGAACGTAAAGCCGGTGATAACGGGCGTCGGTTGCGTGCCCGACAGATAGCCCGTGCAGTCCAGCCCGATTTTTCCCCCGATCACTGTGACGTTGGTGCTGCTGCCGCCCGAACCGATGCCGCCCTGGATGCCGCCGAGGCCATAGGCGGCATCAATCGTGCAATCCTCGATGGCCGAACCTTCGGCAGCCTGGTGGCGAACAGCGATGGCGCCGGGGTTGTTTTCGCCGATGATGATATCGAGATTGACCAGCATCTGATTCATCGAGATGTTCGGCTGTTCCGATTCAGGGTCGAGGCCGTCGGTCACGCGGTCGGCGGTTGTGGGATTGAGATAGCCGCGCGCCCAGAAATGGATGACAAACTTA
>JADFCW010000385.1 GCA_017161705.1 Candidatus Sumerlaeota bacterium
GCGAGATCATCGAAATGTGGGGCCCGAAAGAGCGCACGCGTCATGTTTCGCTGAGCGACCGCTATGTTCGGTTCTATTCAGAGATCGCCGCTCTTGTCGCGCGCGAGTTGCCCGACCGCTATCTGGGGGCCTATGCCTACAGCGTCTATCGTACGCCGCCGTTGCACGCCAAACTGCATCCCAACATTGTGCTGGGGTTTGTGGGCTTTGACTATTTGAATGAAGCGCATCGCCAGAGGTCGCGCGACCACTGGCTGAAGTGGGCCGAGTCGGCGCGCCAGATTTTCCTCCGGCCCAATGCTCTGACGGCCGCGATGGGCCATCCGACCTTTTACGGCCATCGCCTGGCCGACGACATCCGCTTCTGCCTCGAACACGGAATGATCGCCGCGGACTTCGATTGCTGCTATCAGCACTGGGCGGGCGACGGACTGAACTACTACGTGCTGGCCAAAGTGCTGTGGAATCCGCAGGCCGACGTAGACGCAATTGTCCGGGATTATTGCCGCGCCGGATTCGGTCCGGCCGCCGATGCAGTGCGCGAGTATTTCGCTTTCCTCGAAGAAAAGACCGCCGAGTTTGCCCGCTCGAATGCCTCGCAGGAAAAGGGCAAATCCGTCCCCGCGCTGTTTGCCGAGTGGTGTACGGACGACTACTTCGCCCGCTGCAATGCTTTGCTCGATGCAGCGGCCAACCAAGCGGCCGGTGAACCCGTCGTGCTGGAACGAATCGCCTTCCTGCGCAAGGCCGTTGAGATGGCCCAACTGCGCCGCGATTGGCTGATCGCGCGGTCGGCCGGCAAGGCCGGCCACCGCGAGGCCGCGCAGCAGGCCAAACCATTGCAGGCCGCCCTGGACCGCTGGTACCAGGAGCAGTTGGGGCTGTCGTGGGCGGTGAACGCTGCCAGCCTGAAATTCTACGGCTATTGAATCCGCCTGGCGCGCCCGCCGCTGCTTGGGGAATAATGGCTTATACCGCCGGCAATTTCCACGGTGCGCGATAGGGTTTCGCCAGAAGCCGGCTAGCCTCAGCATCGCCAACGATCCGCTCTTTCTGCGCGTCCCATTGCACCGACCGCTTGATTCGGTAAGAGATATTGGCGAGGTGTCCGACGGCGGTGGCGCGGTGAATGATCTCGACATCGGAGACGGGCCGTTTGCGCGAGCGCATACAGTCGAGAAAGTTGCGCACGTGCTGGTCGCGGTCTCCGCCGACGCTCTTTCCGCTCTCGGCCTTCAGTTTCTTTTCGCCTTCGGGCACCACTTCCCAGCCACGCTGATCCACGATCAGCGTGCCCTCGGTGCCGACAAAAGCCACGCCGTGCTCGCGTCCCTCGGGACCATGCCCGCCCGTGCACTGGTGCTCCCAGATCATCGGAAAGTTGGCATACTCGAAGATACTGATTTGCGTGTCGGGCGTTTCGGAAATATCGTCCCACACATATTTGCCGCCGGTCGAACTCACGCGCAACGGCGCCTCGACCTGCATCGCCCACTGCACGATATTGATCAGGTGCACGCCCCAATCGGTTTGCAGTCCGCCGGCATAGTCCCAGAACCAGCGAAAATCAAAATGGAAGCGTTTGGGATTGAACGGCCGCTTCGGCGCCGGTCCCAACCACATATCATAGTCCACTCCCGGCGGCGGGTCGCAATCGGCCGGCCGGCCCACGCTGTATACCCACAGCAAATACGGCCAGCAGCGGACAAGACGGATTTTGCCCAGCTGGCCCGATTGCACATAGGCGACCGCTTGCTGATAATGTTCCCCGCTTCGCCATTGCGTTCCTACCTGAACAACGCGGTCGTATTTGCGCGCGGCCGCCACCATCGCCCGCCCCTCGACAATACTGGTCGCCAGAGGTTTTTCGCAATACACGTCTTTTCCCGCCTGGCAAGCGTAAATGGTGGGCAAAGCGTGCCAGTGGTCCGGCGTGGCCACGATGCAGGCGTCGAGGTCCGGTCGGTCAATCACACGGCGGAAGTCTTTTACCGATTCGGGCCGTTTGCCGCGCACTTTCTCGACGGCTTCGCCGACTTTTTTGATTTGCGCATCGTCCACGTCGCAGATCAACGGACAGTCCACGTCGTCGAATTTGAGAAAAGTCAGCAGGTCGCCGCGCCCCATGCCTCCGCAGCCGATCAAACCGACCCGAATGCGGTCGTTGGCGCCGATCGTCCGCGGCGAAACGGGCGGAAGACCGGCAGACTTGCCGCCTTGTCGGAAAGCGCAGCCGGAGACGCCCGCAGTTCCGACGGCGGCCAATGTGGTTTTCAAGAACCGACGCCGCGAAGACTCCTTCATCATTTCTCCCATCTCCTTTCAGGATTTGCGTTTTGGGTGGCGCGCAGCGCGAAGATGAGCGGAAGATGGATCTCCAACCAGACCGTATTTAGGCCCTTTACCCGGCTGCTGCAACAAAAAATTGCCGATGTAAAATTGTCGGTGCTGTGATAAGTTTGTTCTGCGCTGCGTGTCTCGAAGTGACTCCGCCTTTGTGCTAAGTCCCG
>JADFCW010000386.1 GCA_017161705.1 Candidatus Sumerlaeota bacterium
CGCGGCTTACGCGTCGGGTGCGGGAGGCCATGAAGCGGGGCTGCCGTGGAAGGACTTCTTCCTACGACTCATGAACTTTGCCATTATGGTAGCAATCCTTGTCAAGCTGCTGAAAAAACCCGTCGCCAATTTCTTCTCCTCCCGAATGGAAAACATTCAGCGTTTGTTGACCGAGTTGGAAGAAAAGAAGAAAGAAGCGGAAGCGAAGGCTTCGGAGTACCAGGCGAAATTGGCTGTGCTCGATAAAGAAACCCAAAAAATCTTGGCGGAATATATCCAGGAAGGCGAGGCGGAAAGGGACAAGATTATTCAAGCGGCGGAAAAACAGGCGCAATACATCAAGGAACAGGCCCGTTTGGCTATTCAGCAGGAGATCAAAGCGGCAAAAGAAAGTCTGCAGGAGGAGATCGCCGAGCTGTCGGTAAGCGCCGCGGAGGATCTCCTCAGGAAGAATATACGGCCCGAGGACCAGGATCGTTTGATTGACGAATTCATCACAAAGGCGGTGGAGGCAAAGTGAAGAACTTAATTGTCGCCAAACGATACGCCAAGGCCCTGTTCAATCTCGCCTTAGAGGATGGGAGGCTGACCGAGTACGGGCAAGAGCTGCAGGGGTTGGTGCAGCTCCTCGATCAGCAGCCGGCGCTTATGGATGCCCTGGCCAACCCCCTCTACCCTGAGGACGTGAAGAAATCCGTCTTCCGTACTCTGGCGGATAAGGCTGAGATGAGCCCCGTTATGCGCAGTTTTGGGATACTGCTCGTGGAAAAAGGGAGAATCCGGCATCTTCCGGAGATTTCTCAATACTTCCAGCGGCTGACGGACGAGCATTTCAATGTGGCCCGAGCGAAACTCAGCGCTGCGGTCAAGTTGGATGAGGCGGCCATAAGCAAGATCGCCGAGACGCTGGGCCGGCTGACCGGTAAGAGGATCGTCATCGAGTTCCAGCAGGATCCGAACCTCATTGGGGGTGCTGTCGCTCGCATTGGCGATCTGGTGATAGATGGCAGCGTGAGAACGCAGTTAAAGGCAATCAAAGAATCTTTGAAAAGGGGTGAGCTGGGTTAATGGAAATCAGAGCCGAAGAAATCAGCCAAATTATTCGCGAGCAGATCAAGGACTACGAGAAGAAGGTTGAGCTCAGCGAGACCGGGCGTGTTCTCTCCGTCGGTGACGGCATCGCGCGCGTCTACGGTGTCGAGAAGTGCATGTCCATGGAATTGCTTGAGTTCCCTACGGATCACGGACCCATTTACGGCCTGGCCCTAAACCTGGAAGAAGACAACGTGGGTGTCGCCATCATGGGTGAAGACATCCACATCAAGGAAGGGGCCGAAGTGCGCAGAACGGGGCGCATCGCCGAGGTGCCGGTTGGTGATGCAGTCATCGGGCGCATCGTGGATCCCGTGGGCAATCCCTTGGACGGCAAGGGCCCGATTGAAGCGAAGGAGTTCTCGCGCATTGAACGGATCGCTCCGGGCGTCATCGCGCGTCAGCCGGTCAATGAGCCCATGTATACGGGTCTGAAAGCGATCGATGCCATGACGCCGGTGGGTCGTGGCCAGCGGGAGCTTATCATTGGCGACCGTCAGATCGGAAAGACGGCTATTGCCGTCGACGCCATCATCAACCAGAAAGACAGCGGCATTATTTGTATTTATGTCGCCGTTGGACAAAAGAAATCCACGGTGGCCCAAGTGGTGGAAACGCTGCGTCGCCACGGCGCCATGGAATACACGGTGGTGGTGGCGGCGTGCGCCAGCGACCCCGCGCCGTTGCAATACATCGCCCCCTACGCGGGGTGCGCCATGGGCGAGTACTACCGCGATACCGGCCGCCACGCGCTCATCATCTATGACGACTTGTCCAAGCAGGCCGCAGCTTACAGGCAGGTGTCGCTGCTGCTGCGCCGTCCTCCGGCACGTGAGGCGTACCCCGGCGACATTTTCTACAACCATTCCCGTTTGCTGGAACGTGCCGCCAAACTGAACGATAAGCTGGGCGGTGGCTCTCTGACCGCTTTGCCGATTATTGAAACTCAAGCGGGTGACGTTTCCGCGTACATTCCCACCAACGTCATCTCCATTACAGACGGGCAGATCTATCTGGAACCCGGCCTTTTCTTCGCTGGTGTGCGGCCCGCCATCAACGTCGGCCTTTCGGTCTCCCGCGTGGGCGGTGCGGCTCAGACGAAAGCCATGAAACAAGTGGCCGGGCGTTTGCGTCTGGACCTCGCTCAGTACCGTGAACTTGAAGCCTTCGCAAAATTCGGAAGCGACCTGGACAGGGCGACGCAGCAGCAGCTCAATCGCGGTATGAGGCTCGTGGAGTTGCTCAAGCAACCCCAATACCAGCCGATGCCCGCCGAAAAGCAGGTGATGGCTTTGTACGCCGGCACACGCGGCTACTTGGACAAGATCCCTGTGGAAAAGGTCGGGGCCTACGAAAGCCAGATGCTCGCGTTTATGGAGAGAA
>JADFCW010000387.1 GCA_017161705.1 Candidatus Sumerlaeota bacterium
TTTTTTGTTCCTGCTCGGTGTGTATCTGCTCTTTTCCGGGGACCGCTATACGGACTTTCCCATCAGCGACGAGTGGGTGATGTTCTCGACCACGATCTCGCTTGTGGAGCAAGGGTCGTTGCGCCCTGTGCTCGATGAACGGTATCGCGGGCAGGAGGCCAAATACGGTCTTGGACTTTCGTTTGCTGCCGTCCCGCTTTATCTTGTTGCGCGCGCGTTGATGCCCCTTGTGCCGGATGATACGCCGCAAACGGCGGTTGTCTTTCCGCTAGCCTGTGCGACCAATGCAATAATCTGCGCTGCCGTGGGAGTAATGTTTCTGGGGGTGGCCATTCGGCTTGGCTATTCGCATCGCACGGCCATTGCCGGTGCATTGATTGTCGGAACGACCACGATCGTCAGCGTCTATAGCAAGAGTTTTTTCAGCGAGCCGCTGGCGGCGCTGTGCCTGCTGGGTGCCGTCCGCACCGTCCATTCTGTCCGCGCCGTGCACCCTGTGCGATTTTTCAGTCCTCTTCGCCCTGGGGCTGCCTTGGGCTTGGGTGTCTGGCTGGCCCTGGCGGTTCTAGCGCGACCGGACAATGTTGCAGTCATTCCGGTTTTTTTGGCCGCGATGTGGCTTGGAACCGGCACGGTTCGGGAAAAGAGTGCCCCATCCACCGGCACGAATTCACAATGCGAAATGCGCAGTCGGCAATTGGGGAATCTTCCGGCTGTCGTGCTCGCAACCGCTATCTTCTTCGCTCCTTTGCTAGTTATGGCCGCAATTATTTTGTGGACCAACTACCTGCGGTCGGGGCACCTGCAACTTGCCGGCTACGGCGGCGAGGGATTTTCAACCTTTTTGCCCACGGGCCTTTTCGGGCTGCTTCTATCTCCCGCCCATGGTGTGTTCTGGTTCTCGCCGCCGCTGGCCGCTGCGCTGGCTTATGCGGTTCCCTTTCATCGGCGTCATCCCCGAGCGGCGTTTGCGGTGTTTGCGACCGCTCTGGTCAAACTGTTCATTTTTGCCAAGTGGTGGAACTGGTTCGGGGGCTGGAACTGGGGATCGCGCTTTCTGCTGCCCGTCGTGCCGTTGGCGATGCTAGCGCTGCTCGAGGGGCTTTCGCGATGGCGAGCGCTTCGCCGAACGGAGAAGGCGCTGATTGCGGCGCTTTGTATTTCCGGACTCGCTGTGCAGCTTTGCGGCCTGCTGGCCGGGCCGACTGTCTATCACGGTTCGACGCAGTTTCTGGCCGGAAGCCGACTGCGCGAAGCCACCGGCCAGGTGCAGCCGCTGGCCGATCGCGAGCAATTGCTCCAGTTCAGTCCGCCCCAATCGCCGCTGGTGGGCAACTGGCCGATCATTGCTTACGGGCGATTGGATTGGTTCGGCGTGCGATTCGGACAGTTTTTCCCTGCATATCTTCTAACGTGGCTTCTGGGATTGTTCGCGTTGGCGGCAGGGTATGGCGCGTGGCGACTGGCGTTGGCCATGCGAAAGGTGCCATGGGGAAAGGATTCGGAGTCTCTCGAAATGCTGCGGGTTGCCGACTTGTGCTTCCGCGATGGGCGCCCGTTCAAGATAGCGGCGCTTGTTTTTTTGCTGAATATCGCCGTTCTGTGCCTTTTGTCGGCGGGTCTGCGCGGCAACGGCCTCCGATGCACCGAGCGTTTGGAGGATGCTCGAGGACAAATCGAGGTCCGCCCCGTAAAAAGGCCCATTATCTACCTCGACCATGAGTCAGCGGTTCCGACCGCACTGCGATCGCTCGCCACTGAATGGACTGGCTACCTCGAAGCGCCGGTTTCCGGCGAATATATATTCTACACAGTGGCGCAAGGGGCGTTTGAACTGGAAATAGACGGCCGGCCCTTGTTGAAGAACGACGCGACGAGCGGGCGCCGCTCGCAACGCGCCGAAATCACCCTCGAACGCGGCATCCAATCCATTCGGTTGCGCTATACGGCGCCCGTGGCCGATTCGGCGCGAAAGCCGCCGGACCCGTCGGACCTCCGGGATGCGTCCGGTTCCATTATCCCACGGCAAACCTTCACACGCCTGATGCAGCTCTACTGGACTCTACCCGGCGGGGGCGAGTATCAACAAGTCATCGGCCGAGCCTGGCTTTATCCGGAGTATCCATCGTGGCAAAGGCGATGGATAGCGCAAGCCTATCGTTTGAAAATCGGCTTTGTAGTGGCGTCCATTCTCGTGGTGTGGTGGTTTTGGTTGAATAAAGCTATAAACTTGAAACAACAATAGTTACATGCTGTATCCTAAACAAAAATATGAAGGGTGAAAAGGACTAACCATAGGTTTTTCAGATTTGCACGGACAATTGATTTCTGCGGCCGAACGAGTCTGTGCACATTTGAGAAATCTATGGTTAGCCCATCTTGCCGTTTCATTTTTTTTATTGCATCTCCTGCACTCAC
>JADFCW010000388.1 GCA_017161705.1 Candidatus Sumerlaeota bacterium
GAAGGTTTTTTATATCCTCTCGTTAGGGTATTGCGGCGGAAGCGTTTCGAGCGCCGATTCGAGCATCTCAATCAGTTCGGTCGGCCGCAGCGGACGACGCAGGACGACTTCCAGGGCGCTCTTGCCGGGGACGAAGTTCATCTCCGGCAAGTCTTGAGCCGAGATGATGATGACCGGCAGATCGGCCAGCCCGGGCCGTTTGCGAATGCGGGCCAGCAGTTCCCAACCGTTCATATCGGGCAGTTCCAGGTCGAGCAGCATGGCGTCAATGGGATGGGTCTCGATCAATTGAAGGGCCTGGTTGGCGGTGAAGGCGCTCAAGAGAATGTAATGGTCGGGGGTTTTGTCGGCTCGCAACGATTGATTGACAAAGCGCACCATTGCGGGGTCGTCGTCTACGATCAGCAAACTGCGTTGACCGGACCCGAGGGCGTGGATGGCGTCCATCAGAATTTTGCGCGAAACCGGTTTGACCAGTTGGCTGCGGATGTTGCCGGCCTGGGCGTTGGTGCGCGCGAGATGGAAGCGGATCACCGGCAGGTCGTAAGGTAATTTGTCTGCGCGGAGGTCGCCTTTTTCTGTCGCCACGAGGATGGCGCGCGGGAACAATTTCCCGGCCTGAAGAACGGCTTCGTCCAGGCCAGCGAAGGTTTTGATCGTGTAATCTTGCATCTCGTGCTGGAGAACGTCCGCGTCTTCTGGATGGGGCGTGACCAGGAAGATCAGCCGGTTGTCGGGTTGAGAGGGTTGCGCGGATGAAATCACTTCGGGGAGTTCGGGATGCAGAGTGCTCAACGGCAGGGTGAAATAGAAGCGCGTTCCTTTTCCAGGGGTGCTTTGAACGTCCATTTGGCCGCCGTGCAGTTCGATGAATTGGCGGCTGATATAGAGTCCCAGGCCGCTGCCGGCCCGTCGTCGCCAATTCTCGTCTCCAACCTGTCGAAATTCGCTGAATACCTTGGGCAAATCCTCGGCTGCGATTCCGGTGCCGGTATCTTCGACGCTGACCAGAAGATGTTGTTCTTGTCGCTCAACCCGCAGGGTGACGCATCCTTGATCGGTGAAACGCAGGCCGTTGTTGAGCAGGTTGAGCAATACTTGTCGGATGCGGGTGGTGTCCACGAAAACCGGCGGCAGGTCGGGGGGGAGGTCGATTTCGAGAGCAATCCCTTTTTGTTCAAAGGCGCCGCGTAACATTTCTGTGACATCGACCACAATTTGGTGCAGGTTGGCTTTTTCGCGAAACAATTGCATTTGACGGGCCTCAATCTTGCCCATGTCCAGGATGTCGTTGATCAGGCGCATCAGGTGACGACTGGAAGTGTAGATTTCCTGGATGTCGTCGTACAGCCCGGGGGGCCAGTGTTCGGGAGGCGCGTAAGTTTCTGGGGCGTTGACCATCAGGTCGCTAAAGCCGATGATGAAGTTCAGCGGACTGCGTAACTCATGGCTGACGGCCAACATGAAGCGATTGCGATTCTCGCGCGCCTCTTCGGCCTGGGCGCGCGCTGCAGTCAACATCTCATTCATCCGTTCCAGTTGGTAATTAACCTGGTTGCGATCTTTGAGCATGCGGCTGATTTCGGCGCGGTGCTTGCGGGTTTCCTCCAGTAGACGGCGGGCCTCGTTATAGTGATACGATGCCGCGTTCAGCGCTTCCAGTAGGTTGCTGGAGATGCCCCAGCCAAGCAGGGCGCTGAACAGGCTTCCCAGGAAGATTTCTCCCGGCAGGATCTTCGGCAAGCCCTCGCTGTAAACGAGAAAGACGGTGATGACTGTTCCGCTTAGGATGGTCAGGCCCGTGACCGGTAGGCCGACCGTGACGATCGAGAGGATCGGCAGAATCGTCAACAGGTAGAGTATGCCCGGGAAATGGTAGATATGATATCCCAGGAGAATGGCGCCCATCAGGCCGAATAACCAGAGAATTTGGGAGAGCAAATAGTGACGTTTGCTCAAGTGCAGGGTGGTGGCAACCAGGGCGGCCATAAAAATCGAAATGAGCCACAGACTGGGGCTGAACTGAGCAGGATATCCGATCGTTGCAATGATGTGCCAAGCGAGATAAAGTCCGGCGACCGTTCCTACCACATTGCGAGCCGTCGAATGCATGAGCTCGCTCAATTCTGGTTTGGGGGAAAATAGATCCAGCCAGCGCATGTTCAACTCTCGATCAGACCGAAACGCCCCAGGGCTTCGAGCAAATCTTTTTGGAAGATGGGTTTTTTCAGGAAGATCGCTGCTCCCAGCGATTGGGCCAGATCGGGTTCTGCCCAGGCCGAGCAGACAATGACCGGGATCGAATGCAGGGCGGGATCCACTTTGAGAGCCTGGAGGACCTCCCAGCCATCCAGGCGCGGCATCATTACATCTAGAATGATCAGGGCA
>JADFCW010000389.1 GCA_017161705.1 Candidatus Sumerlaeota bacterium
ATTCACGCGGGACGCGGGCGAAGATCTTTCCGAGCGCAGCGCAATGGGGAAGACGCCGGCTCTCGCCGCCCGAATGGAGAATCAGACACCGAGTGCAGCGAAAACAGTCCGCCGGGTCGGAGGCCTCGCGGCAGCTGCCCCGTTTATTGCGTCGGAGCAATTCTTCCAAGGCATTGAGCGTTGCACCGCCGCTGCCGACGCGGCAGCCGCCCGGATCGGGCACTACGCAAAACCGTGTGCGGCGGGGAAGCAAACCGGCTTTGCGCCGCCATTCGAGTTGCAGTTCAAACGCGCGGGCCTGCTGCCGATCGGTCGCCGTCAGCACAATCCAGTCCCAGCGGGGTTGACCGGGGCCGGCCGACGCGAGAGATTCGCAATAGCGTTCCCAGCTGCGGCGATAGGCTTGGGCGATAAAGTCGGAAAGGGCAGAAGCGGTTTCGGGCGCAAGCGGTCTCATGGATCGCAATTCCCTGGTGGTATCGGCGATACAAATCGCCAAATCCGACCAAAGCCGCAAGCGACTGTCAATGCAGAAGTGCGTTTCCATACCTCTACAAAGGAGCCGCTTGTTGCAAAAATTTGCCATTCGGCTATTGACGGGGCGGCAGGCACGTTCCTACTATCCGGTACCTCGACTGAGTTAGGTGAAAATCTGACGTTCAAGGCAAGCAGCAGCCGTGACTCTCAAACCCTCGATCGAGGAATTTGCTGAAAAAGCGCGGGTGGGAAACCTCATCCCCGTTTATGAAGAAATCCTTGCCGACATGGAGACTCCCGTGTCGGCCTTTCTCAAGATCGCCGGTCAAAGCCGCCATGCCTTTCTGCTCGAAAGCGTCGAGCAGGGCGAAAATATCGGGCGGTTCTCTTTTCTGGGCAGCGATCCTGAGCTGGTTTTCGAGTGCCGCGGCAAACAGGTCACCATTACCGAGCAGGGCGAACGACGGCGGATCGAGGTCGAGCGCGCCCCGCTCAACCAATTGCGCGAGGTGCTCCGCCGCTACCGGCCCGTGGCCGATGCCGAATTGCCGCCGTTCACCGGCGGTGTAGTGGGCTATGTCAGCTATGACATGGTGCGCGACTTCGAGCGCCTGCCCTCGCTCAAGCCCGACGACATCGGGGCTCCGGATGCCCACTTCATCCTTGCCGACACGTTTGTGATCTTCGACCACGTCAAGCGAAAGATCGTTCTTCTGACCAACGCCCATGTGGCTGCTCCGCGCGACGCCGAGATCGCCTATGAGCGCGCCGCCGCCAAGATCGCCGTGCTGCGCGAGAAACTCAACCAGCCGCTGGTTCGGCCCCGTCGGCCCGATGCTGCAGCGGTTGCCGTCGAGCCGAAGTCCAATTTTACCCGCGAGGCTTACTACGACGTGGTCGAGCGCTGCAAAGAGTATATCCGCGCCGGCGATATTGTCCAGGTGGTTCCCAGCCAGCGGTGGCACATGCCCCTGCCGTGCGATCCGTTCGATATCTATCGCGCATTGCGAACGATCAATCCGTCGCCTTATATGTTTTATCTGAAGGCCGACGACCTTCATCTGGCCGGCTCCAGTCCGGAAACGCTGGTCAAACTGATCGGCGAAACCATTACCGTGCGGCCGATCGCCGGCACGCGCCGGCGCGGGCGGACACCCGAAGAAGACAAGGCGCTCGAGCGCGAACTTCTGGCCGACCCCAAAGAGCGCGCCGAGCATGTCATGCTGGTGGACCTCGGCCGGAACGATGTGGGGCGCGTCGCCCGGTACGGCACGGTGCGCGTCACCGACCTCATGGTGGTCGAGCGCTATTCGCATGTCATGCACATTGTATCGAACGTCGAGGGGCAAATCCGGCCGGGCCTCGATGCCTTCGACGTGCTGCGGGCGTGTTTTCCGGCAGGCACGCTGACCGGCGCGCCGAAAATCCGCGCCATGGAGATCATTGAAGAGCTGGAACCGGTGCCCCGGGGCGTCTACACCGGTGCCGCCGGTTACTTCAGCTTCGACGGCCGCCTGGACCTTAACATCTTGATCCGGACCATCGTGCTGCACGGCGGCCGGGCGTGGTTCCACGCCGGCGGCGGTATCGTGGCCGATTCGGAGCCGGAGGCCGAATACCAGGAGACACTGGACAAAGCGCGGGCGCTGTTTGCGGCTCTGGGGGCTGCCCGCGGCGGCGCGGAGGAGGGTGAAGCCGGTGTTGGTTTGGGTTGACGGCCGGCTGGTGCCGGCGGGGGAGGCCGCGGTTTCCCCGTTCGATGCGGGTTTTCTCCTGGGCTACGGAGTGTTTGAGACCATGCGTTCCTACCGGGGCCGGGTGTTCCGGCTGGAGGCACACCTTCGGCGTCTGGCC
>JADFCW010000390.1 GCA_017161705.1 Candidatus Sumerlaeota bacterium
CTATCCAGGCCGTGATCAGGGCCAGCCCGCGGGCGACCTGGGCGAAGGCGTTTCTGGGCAATGTCATGTCCAGGAGAATCCGTTGGCGGCCCGAGCCGTCGGCCACCACCGTGCGCGCGACGAGAGCGTTTGGGGCCACAGGACGAAGCTCGCGCCGCGCGACAGGCCAATGAATGGAGGCGGCCGCCAGCGAAAAAGACGGATGAATCAACCGACGGAGGCGCTCGATCTCGTCGCCATCCATACGCCGGGCCATAATCAGCGTTCCGCGAGCCGGCCCTTTTTTCTCGCTGGTCAGGATGGGCGCGGCAGCCCCCATCCAAACGGTCTGACCATCCAGGAAAAGTCCGCTGCGTCGATGCGTCGATTCATGTTCGATTGCTGAAGATGTTGGGGCTTTGAGCGGTTTTGTCAACCAGGAGGGCAACGAGATGGGCGTGCCGGTCGAGGCGACGCAGGCGACGATGGCGCCATGGAGGTCACACAAACAAATCAGGTCGACATGCAGGTCGTGAAGCGCGTCCTCGACCAAATTGGCGGCGACATATTCCGGTGTTCGGGTTGCCGTAAATTCGTAGGTGTCATCCCATGTGGCCCAATCGCTCGCGGCCCCAAGAAGCCCCTTTTCATGATCCTCCAGGATATGCAGGGCACGGTCGAGCGTGGCATGGGCAAAAGCGCGGTCTGCCTGTAGCGCGGTGTTCACGAGGGCGCGGCGTACGGAAAGAACGGCAACCAGCGAGATGATTAGGGAAAAAAGGCCGAGCGTAAGTACAAAGCGGATTCGGATGCTCATGATGCTGGACAAACCGTGTGCGATGTGCCGCGCAAAACAGAAGACAGAGAGCAGGTTCTTGGTTCGCGGGTGGCGCGCCCACGGGGAGTCGAACCCCGCTTACCAGGATGAAAACCTGATGTCCTGACCGATAGACGATGGGCGCCCCGGCTCGTCCGTAAAGGAAGAAAGGATATCGCAAGGGGCAGAACTCTCAAGCGAAAACAGCAGGCAATACCCGGGCGTCCGAAATGAACGACCGCAACTTGCCGAGCGCTCCGGCCGTGCCGGCAGATCAACTGCAGCGAGAGGTTTTTGTGTAGCACTGGCTGCAGGCGCACAGCTCGTACTTCGGACGGCTCTCGCATCGGCGGTAGTTTCCCGAAGGGCCGGTCATCGTGCCGGACGAGGACTTGCAGTATGAGAGGACCATTTCTTCGGGGGTGCTCTCGCCGAGTATAATCAAGGCCGGCTTTGTCCATGGCTTTTTCATAGCACCATAATGATGCCGAAACTTGGCCGTGATGACTATCAGCACAATGCTCAAAAATTGGTAAGCGTGCGGCCTACATTGTTGGATTCCTTGGCACGAGCGTGGCGCCGCTGGCATCGTTGGCGGAAGGCAGGCGACCAAGAGGCGCCGAAGAAATATCAGTTCGTTAGGCCCTCATGGAGCGCGTAACGAATGATTTCCTCGTTGTCCTTCAGTCCTGTCTTTTCGAGTATTCGTGCGCGATAGGTGGAAACGGTTTTGGGGCTCAAGTGCAGTTGTGCAGCGATGCGCTTGACTGACTGGCCACAGGCGAGCAATCGGAAAACCTCAAACTCGCGGAGCGACAGCCGGCGGTGCAGCGGCGCCAGGGGCTCCCCTCGAAGCGCACAGGCTAGTTGTTGCGCCACTGTGGGGGTAATGTACTGACGGCCGGCACACACGTTGGTCAGTGCGGCAATCAACTCCGCTGACACGCTGCGCTTGTTCAAATACCCCGACGCCCCCGCTTGCACGGCCCGCACCGCATAAAAATCCTCGTCATGCACGCTCAATATCAATACCGGCAGACGGGGAAACCGTGCTCGAATATCGCGAAGCACTTCTATGCCGTTTCGATCGGGCAATGAAATGTCCAGCAAGACGGCGTCAAACGCTTTGCGCTCAACCTCCCGGATCGCTGCCGCCGCCGAGTCGGCCTCCGCCCCTACCACAAACTCTTTGCTTTCTTCAAGGATGCACCGCACGCCGTGGCGCACCACGGGGTGATCATCCACTACCAATATCTGTCGTGTCATGGCGCCGTCCTTCCGTTGACGCATTTCCGGTCGTTGAGGTTAATCGACGCGGGATGCGAATGCTTACCTTGGCCCCGCCGGTGGGCGCGGTGGAATAGGTAGCCGTTCCTCCCCAAAAAGAGGCTCGTTCTCGAACAGCGCGAAGCCCGAAAGCGGTGGGCGACATTAAGTCGGCCTGCGAGAACCCGCGACCGTTGTCCTCGACTTCCAGAAGCCAAACATCCTCTTTGACGATCCAACGAAAAGCCGCTTTTGTT
>JADFCW010000391.1 GCA_017161705.1 Candidatus Sumerlaeota bacterium
GCTTCCCGCCCTGCGGCGTCCTTTCCGAGCCGTTCGATGTGATAGGCATTCTCCGGCCGGAAGAAGTCCAGTCCCCCAAATGACGCCACGCGCTTCGCCCGGCTGCCGACCATCCAGTTTGCAAGATCAATATCGTGACAGCATTTCTCAAGCAAATGCGTTCCGGCATATTTCCGAAGCCGCCGCCAATCTCCCATGATGTAACCGCCATGGTTAAAATCCAGCGTTTCGTTGAATTCCATGCTAATGATGCGGCCCACCGCGCCCCCGCTGATCATTTCACGCAACTTGCGGTAGTGCGGCGAATACCGCAGCGTGAAGCCAATGTTGAACATCCGGCCGCTGCGCTCCCACGCCTTCTTCATCGCCACGCACTCCGCCACGGACAATGCCAACGGCTTCTGGCAGAATACATGTTTGCCCGCTTGGAAAGCTGCTTTCGTTTGTTCGGCATGAAAACAGTTCCAAGAGGCGATCATGACCCATTCGATGTCCTTGCGCCGCACCAGCGCGCGGTAGTCGTCATACACGTCGACATGTTCTCCGATGCTTTCCTTCGCCGCTCGCAGGGACCGTTCGTCCGGATCAAAAATCGCCCGCACCTGCAGCCGTTGATTCTTCGCCATAAGCAGCCGGACCAATCCCATCCCCATCGCGCCAGTACCGATCAAGCCGATTCCAACGGTTTTCTCGCTCATCTGATTCGTCCGCCTTCCCTCTTGGACTCCTGTCGCTTTCAAAAAGGCGTGAAGCAAAGTATACGGAAAAGAAGTGAATTGCAACGAAGACGTGCAGGCGCCGGAAAGACGTACTGAATGCGAAACGGCTTGCCGTCAGGGCGCACCGGATCGGCGCTCGATCAGAACACGGCGCGCGGTCGAGCGGCTCTCAAGGCGCGCTGCTTCGCGAGTGCCACCTGTACCTGAGCCATGGTGCAGTGCCCCCGCGACACCAGTATCTGCCCAAGTCGGCGGCGTATTTCGCCTTCGCGTGCCTGGACGGCCAACGCCTCTTCCAACTGCGCCAAAGTTAGGTGCCCGCTCTCAACCAGAATCTCGCCCAGCTTTTTTTCCGCGGATGAAGAAGGCGTCGCCATGTCCGTTCTCCTCCCACGACTGCTCGAACCGCCCTGGTGGCCATGATACCACATGTCATCCCGCTGTCCATCCCTTTTTCCGCCTGCCTATGAATGAAATAAAGACCATGCCGGCAATGCCTCGCGCAACGCCACCTCGTTCGCCAGCGGGTCGCCTTAGTCAATGAGACTGAAGTTCGTAGCCCCGGACGTCGACTCGCAACGGAAACGGATTCTCGCCGCTTTCGCCCGATTCAGATCGTCCTGAAAGGCGTTAACGCCAACGAGACGGCTGCTGCGATTCATCGCCACACATCTCATCTCATACGACTTGCGCCGGAGCTTTCCACGCGTTCCGCCTCGGATGGCAGTTCCGCCGCAAGCAATATCGGCGCCAACGCGTCACGCCAGATGAGGCATCCCTGTCCAATCCTTGCAGAAGGTCCTTCCCGAAAAGGGATGCTCGCGCCTTCGGGCGGTGGAGACTTCTTGTCCTCTTCTTCAAACCGCCGCATTTCCGCCTCACAGACAGTTCGATTCGTTCATATTCCCCCCCTAACGCCGACGCCCGATCAGGCACCGCCGCCAACCTACAGCAAGCTCACGACGCGATTGGTAGCGCCGGTTGGCCACTCTGTCCGCGCTTGACGCCAACATCGGAAGCGTTCATAGTGCGCCGCCTTTTCCTGATCCGTCGGATTCCGGCTGGACCCCCCCGCGTTTGAGTCCGCGGGCCGCAGTTCGGACAAATGTGGATTTTGGAAGGCATGAAGGGTTGGATTATGGACAAACTTCCGCTATCGAGCATTCGAAACATCGGGATCATGGCGCACATTGACGCCGGCAAAACCACCGTCAGCGAGCGTATCCTTTACTACTCCGGAAAGACCTACAAGCTGGGCGAAGTCCACGACGGCACCGCCACCATGGACTGGATGGAGCAGGAGCAGGAGCGGGGCATCACCATCACCTCCGCGGCCACCACCACAGAGTGGCTGGGGCACCGCATCACGCTTATTGACACCCCCGGTCATGTGGATTTCACGGCCGAAGTGGAGCGCAGCCTGCGCGTCCTGGACGGCGCTGTGGCGCTGTTCTGCGCTGTCGGCGGCGTACAGCCGCAGTCCGAGCAGGTTTGGCGACAAAGCGAGAAATACAACGTGCCCAAGATC